>JBGSKU010000124.1:0-12076 GCA_041741055.1 Hyphomonas sp. | reverse complement strand
CGGCCTCCGCCACCTCATGCAGGCCGCGCGTGCCCAGCCCGAAGGGAAAGCCCGCCGCCGCTACCGGCGGGGCCGAAACGGCCCTCAACAGACCCTTCGACTTGAGTGTGGCAATGTCCATATGTTCTTATTTTGTTCTTTTAGGTTTGAGTCAATCCCTTACCCCGCCCACAAGTCCGGCAGCAGGCCGGTTTTGTGTCCGCCTGCGGCGCCACGTCTCGCCATGGTGCCATGTTCACGCTAGAGGCTGACCCTACATCCAGGTCACTGGATCAACCCCGGCCCAGCCCGGACACCGAGGACCGCCATGGCGCACACGCAGTTCAAAGGTTTCGCCGGCATCCTCCTGAGGGGCGATGTCTATGGCGATCCCGACGATCCGCTGGTGTTGCTGGTGCATGGCGGCGGCCAGACCCGCGACATCTGGAAGGAAACAGCCTCCGCCCTCGCGCGTGCCGGACGTCAGGTGATCGCGCTCGACCTGCGCGGCCACGGCGAAAGCGAATGGCCGGACGATGGCCGCTATGATTTCAGCGCCTATGTCGAAGACCTTCGCGCCGTACTGGCCCAGCTGCCCTCCCGGCCCGTCATCGTGGGCGCGTCCTTGGGCGGATGGGTCGCCGCAGCCGCTGTGGGCGAAGAGGGGGCGCATCTTGCATCTGGCCTGGTGCTCGCCGATGCCCCGCCGGACCTCGACCTCACCAATATCCGCGCGGCTGCCGGCGTGCTGCGCGCCGCCTCCGAAACCGCCAAAGGCGCCTGGGATCCCCGCATGCTGGAACGCTTCCAGCTCGAAGACGCCCTGTCCCGGTTCAAGGCGGCGGCCCCCAACATCCAGATGCCGGTCCTGTTCGTACGCGGCGCACTCAGCGACGTCACGGATCCGGTTTCGGCCAGCCGCATGGTCGAACAAATTCCGGGTGCAGAATATGCCGAGATCGGCGATGCCGGGCATGTGGTCGCTGCAGACCGCGCTGACCTGTTCAGCGCAACCCTGTTGGCCTTCATGGAGCGGCGTGTGCCGCGCTTCGTGCCGGAATACCGTTCAGGATCGGACGCGCGCACCCTGCGCGAGGCGCTCGGATGCTTCGCCACCGGCGTCACCATCGTGACGGCCTTCGAAAAGGACGGCGAGCCGGTGGGCCTGACGGCCAATTCCTTCACATCGGTTTCTCTTGATCCCCCTTTGCTGCTCGTCTGCGTCGCCAAGACATCCAACAGCCTGAAGGCCCTTGAGGAAGCTGAGCACTTCGCCGTCAACGTGCTCCATATCGGCCAGCAACCCGCCTCGCGCCTGTTCTCAAAGCCGGGTGAGGAGCGTTTCCAGCAAACGCCGTGGAAACGTGGCCGGCATGATGCGCCGCTGCTGTCCAATGCGCTCGCGAACTTCGAATGCCGGCGCCACCAGATCCATGACGGGGGCGATCACATCATCCTTGTCGGAGAAGTCCTGCGCGCCAATTTCGATCCACGCCGCGACCCGTTGCTCTACTTCCGGGGCAAATACCGCCGGTTGCATTTTTCGTGATCGAAAGCGCCTAGAGGAAAGCCTTCAGGTCGGCGACGAAGCGGTCAAACTGGTCGTGGTGCAGCCAGTGTCCGGCATTCTCGTAGACGCGCACCTGCGCATTCCTGAAGTGGGCGATGCGGCCATCCTTCTCCGGATTCGAGGCCCAGCTCTTCTCGCCATATAGCAGCAGTGTCGGACAGGTAATTTCCCGCCACAGCGCTTCAACATCCTCGTTCGCCATGTCGTAGGGCGCCATGACGCGGAAATGGTTGTCGAACTTCCAGGAATAGGTGCCGTCCTCATTCTGGCTGATGCCGTGGATCGTCAGGTGACGCGCCTGTGCATCATTGAGGTAGCCGTTCTCTTCCTTCATGCGCTGATAGGCTTCTTCCAGCGTCGCATACTTCCTGGGATTTCGCCCCGCCGCGGCCCGTTTCGCATCGATCCACTCGCGCATGCGCTGGCCGATCGGAACGCTCAGGCGCTGCTGCAGCATCTTCGGTGACGGTCCAAGCCCTTCGATGGCGACAACCTTGCGCACGTTTTCCGGATAGATTCCGGAATAGCGCAGTGAGATGTTCCCGCCATAGGAATGCGCCACGATCGTCACCGGGGAGAGATGCTTCTGGTGGATCAGCTGCGTCAGGTCATAGACGCAGGACCGAAGCGTGTAGTCGCCATCGGCTGACCAGCTGCTGTCGCCGTGTCCGCGCAGATCCGGCGCGATCACATGCCAGTCATGGCGCAGCTCGTCGGCGACCCAGTCCCAGCTGCGGCAATGGTCGCGCCCACCATGCAGCAGGATAAGCGGCGGCGCGTCGGCATTGCCCCAATCTACATAATGAAGGCGCAGGCGCTGCGAGAAATAGCTGTGGGAAGTGGGTCCTGTTATCATCGCGGCAGTTAGCCCGAGCCGTGCAGCAGCGTCCAGCCTTGGCGTTGCCTGCTGCCGTAGGGGCAGGGCGATCCACCCGGTTGCGCCTATCGGGCGGCGCGATAGTCTGCGCCCATACAGCGCGGGCGGATGAGTCCCGCGAAACAGGTTCCTGGGAGACATCCATGCAGAAAATCCTCGCAGCTTTGGGCACGGCCGCCTTTTGCGCCGCCTGTACGGTGTCCGGCGCGCCGGTGGCGCCGTCGAACGGGGAGGCAACCGAAGCCACCGTCGCGGCGAATGAGGCGTTTGCCCAAGGTCTGCCATGGGACGATGACAGCGAAGCGCAGCTCGCAGGCAAAGGCTTCATCGCCACGCTCGAAGATCCGAAAATCCGCGCCGCAGATGGCCGCGTCGTATTCGATGCCAGTGCCTATGACTTCGCCGACGGTGAGGCGCAGGACACGATGAACCCGAGCCTTTGGCGTCACCTCGGCCTGATGAACAATCATGGCCTGTTCGAAGTCGTGCCCGGTCTCTGGCAGGTGCGCGGGCTCGACTTATCCGTCATGAGCGTGATCGCTTCGGAAACTGGCTACATCCTGATCGATCCGCTTACGTCGGTCGAAACCGCGGCCGCCGCCCTCTCGCTTGTGCGCCAGCATCTCGGCGACAAGCCGGTGGTCGCGGTGATCTACACGCACAGCCATGGCGACCATTTCGGCGGTGTCAAAGGCGTCGTCAGCCAGGCGGATGTGGAGACCGGCAAGGTGCAGATCATTGCGCCGGAAGGTTTCATGGAGCACGCGGTCAGCGAAAACCTGATCGCCGGGCCGGCAATGACGCGCCGTGCGAACTACCAGTTCGGAACGCGCCTCACGCCCGGACCAACTGGTCAAGGCGGCGCAGGCATCGGCACCGGACTACCCAGCGGAACGTTCAGCCTGATCGCGCCGACCCATACCGTGAAGGAAACCGGCGAGACGCTGGTCATCGACGGTATCGAGATTGAATTCCAGGTGACACCGGGCACCGAAGCGCCTGCGGAAATGAACTTCTACCTGCCTCATCTTCGCGCGCTCTGCCTTGCGGAAAATGCCAATGCCACGATGCACAATGTGCTTCCGCCCCGCGGTGCGCTGGTGCGCGATTCCAAGGCGTGGGCGGATTATCTCACCGAGTCGATCCACCTGTTCGGCGACCGCACGGATGTGATGTTCGTCTCGCACGGCTGGCCGCGTTGGGGGCAGTCCGATGTGGTCACCTTCATGGGCTTGCACCGCGACGCCTATAAATACCTCCACGACCAGTCGGTGCGCCTGATGAACAAGGGCTACACCGCCGAGGAGATTGCCGAGGTCATCGCCTTGCCGGAGCCGCTGGCCACGAAATGGTACAATCGCGGCTATTACGGCACGATGGCCCACAATTCGAAGGCCGTGTATCAGCGCTATCTCGGCTGGTATGATGGCAACCCCGCCAATCTCAATCCCTGGCCGCCCGAGGAAGCCGGCAAGCGCTATGTCGATGCCATGGGCGGCCCCGGCAAGGCGCTTCGCATCGCGCAGAAAGCCTACAAGGACGGCGACTATCGTTGGGCAGCTGAAGTCGCCAGCCATATCGTGTTTGCGGATGCGACGAACACAGACGCCCGCGAAGTGCTCGCGCAGGCGTTCGAGCAGTTGGGCTATCAGTCGGAAGGTTCGCTTTGGCGGAATATGTACCTGACCGGCGCGGCGGAAGCCCGGGTCGCACCCGAAGCGGCCTCCATCTCTGCACTGTCACAGGATGTCGTGTCCGCGATCTCCATTGAGCAGGTCTTCGACATGCTCGCGGTACGTGTGGACCCCGAACTGGCGGCCGGCAAATCTGTCTCGATCCTGTTCGACTTCCCGGATGTCGGCGAAAGCCGGCTTGTGACGATCCGCAATGCAGTACTGGTCCATGAGGCCGGCGAGGGCAGGCCGGCCGACGCCACCCTGCGCCTGCCCAAGATGGCTTTCCTGGGCATGATCTTCGGTGGCCAGAAAGCATCCGATCTTGTGGCCAAAGGCGTGTTGCAGATGGACGGAAATCCTGCTGCGGCAGCGATCCTGCTTGGCGTTCTGGACCCGGCTGCGCCGCCGGAACCCTTTGCCATCGTGACGCCCTAGGCCCGGTCAGCCTTTGCGTGTGCACCTCGCGTTGAACGCTGCGACATCGGCATTGAACTGCTGCAACCTTTCCTGCAGCGCCGTTTCATCCCGGTCCAGCTGCTCGCGGGCCGCCTCATAGGCCGCTTTGCCTGCATCGGCTGCCGCTGCGTGACCTTTCGAGACCAGCCGGTGGATTTCGACATCCTCCCAGGCCTGGCCCGCTTCCTCGAGCGCGACCGCAGACGCGTCGCGTTGCGCGACCAGATCGTTGATCCCGGTCTGCCGGGGAACAAGCGCCGCCTGCATCGTCTTGCACGTTGCAAGGTCGGACTTGCCAGCTGCCATCGCCGGGCTGGCAAGAGCTGCGGTGACGGCGGTGAGGATCAGGAAATTTCTCAGCATGAAGACTCGTTTCGCAACGCACTGCGGCAATTATTCGGCAGCATCATGAAGCCCATATGAACGTCTGCGCGCCGCTCAGCCGGCGGGCGGCGGCATCCGGCTGCGGCCAGCAGTGACCGCATCGATCAGCTGGAACACGGCGGCAAAATCCTTCAGCAGTTCTTGCACCCGGTCGATGCTGTCGAGCGGCTTGAACATGGATCCGGGCTCGAACAGGTTGCCGCCCTGAACGGTGATGAACATCTCGCCGCCATCGAAGGCGGCCTTCAGTTTGCCACCATGGAAGACCTCCTCAAGGTCCACCAGCTTCTGCATCAGGTCAGGTGTCAGCAGGTATCGGCTTTCAACCTGATCGGTCGTGTAGACTTCGAAAATCTTCTCGAATGTCGGGTCTTCCAGCGCCGCCCGCTGCATGCCTTTGCCGCCGCCGAATCGATTGAAAAAACCCGCATCGCGCGTGACCAGCGTTCGGCCATGGAATTTCTTGTGAAAGTCGAGGCGCAAGCATTGCCCACGAAACACGGTCACCCAGGTCGTCTGTGTGCGGCCTTTGGAATCCGTTGTCGTGCGACGTTCCTCCAAGTGCGCCTCAAACAGTTCGAAACTGACCTGGCCCCGGCTACCCGTGACGAGGTCCTCATACTTCGACCTGTCCCAGCCCGGCACCACGCCGACCTCACGGTGGCGCATGATGGACTCGCACTGTCCCGGCGCAGCCGTGAAAAGGAGGTTCAGCTTGCTGGCAATCGGCTCCACGATCAACGCCTTGGCTTCGCCTGCCAGGCGCATGATTCCCATGTTGCCCCAGCCGATGACGCCGAAACCAATAATTGCGATGACGATCGCGGCAACCGGCGCCTTCAAGACGACCAGCCCGAGTGCGGCCCCCGCGGCAATGATCGCGCCGCCCGCCCAGCGCGTCTGGATCGCCTTGCGGGCGGCGGCTTCCCGCTCCGCTTCCCGCGCGATCAGGTTGGGGCGGATCTCCTGTTCGTACACCCGCCCGAAATCGGCGAACTCGGAAGGAAGGTGCGCAAGGTCCAGTCCCGCCGTGGGCGTCGCGGCCTCTTCGCGTTCACTCATGCCCGGTGCCCCCATTGCGGTTCACGCGCAGCCTAGAGGCCGTGCGCCTGGACGGAAAGAGATGCGCTCAGATATCGGCGTAGACGTGGCGCTCGCCCTCGAAGCCCGGATGAGTCACCGCGCCCTCATGGGCCGGGCCCACGAGCTTGGCGAATTTCTGCAGCGCGCCCGATCCGTACATCGTGCTGCGTGGCTTCCACTCCCGCTTGCGGTCCTGCATCTCGGCCGGTGTCAGGCGCACGTCGATGGTGCCCTTGATGGCGTCCAGCGTGATGATGTCGCCGTCCTTGATGAGGCCGATCGGGCCGCCATCCGCTGCTTCCGGGCCGACATGGCCGACGCAGAAGCCGCGCGTTGCGCCGGAGAAACGTCCGTCGGTGATCAGTGCCACCTTGTCGCCCATGCCCTGGCCATAGAGCGCCGCAGTCGTTGACAGCATCTCGCGCATGCCGGGGCCGCCCTTGGGCCCCTCGTAGCGGATAACCAGCACGTCGCCTTCCTTGTAGGCGCGCTCAGAGACGGCTTTGAAGCAGGCTGCTTCGCCATCGAACACCCGTGCCGGTCCGGAGAAGGTGAGGTTCTTCAGGCCAGCCACTTTCACGATCGCGCCATCCGGCGCCAGCGAACCCCACAGCCCGACGACGCCGCCATTCGGCGAGATCGGATCGTGCGCCTCGCGGATCACCTTCTGGTTCTTGTTGAACACGACGTCCTTGATATTTTCCGCCACCGTCTTGCCGGTCACGGTCATGCAGTCGCCATGGATCAGACCGGCATCGTACAGCGTGCGCAGCAGCATCGGCACACCGCCCGCTTCGCCGAAATCCTTGGCCACATACTCGCCGCCCGGCTTCAGGCTGACAATATAAGGCGTTTTTGCGAAGATCTCCGCCACATCCTTCAGGTCGAACTGGACGCCGCATTCATGCGCCATCGCCGGCAGGTGAAGCGCGGCGTTGGTCGATCCACCGGTCGCCGCCACAACGACGGCCGCATTCTCGAACGCCTTGCGCGTGCAGATGTCCCGTGGACGGATGTTCTTCTCGACCAGGTTCATCACGGCCTTGCCGCTCTCGATGCAATATTCATCGCGGTCGAGGTTGGGCGCCGGCAGTGCAGACGACAGCGGAAGGGCGAGGCCGATGGCCTCCGAAACGCAGGCCATCGTGTTCGCGGTGAACTGGCCGCCACAAGCGCCGTCACCCGGACAAGCCAGCTTCTCGATGGCCTGCAATTTTGCTTCCGTCATGTCGTTCGATCCGGCGGCATGTGCGCCAACCGCTTCGAACACGTCCATCACGGTGATGTCCTTGCCCTCGAAATGGCCGGGCATGATTGAGCCGCCATAGATGAACACGGACGGCACGTTGAGGCGCAACATCGCCATCATCATGCCGGGCAGGGACTTGTCGCAGCCCGCAATGCCCACGAGCGCGTCATAGGAATGCCCGCGCATCGTCAGCTCGACCGAGTCCGCAATCACTTCGCGGCTCACCAGCGACGAACGCATGCCTTCATGGCCCATCGCGATGCCGTCGGTCACGGTGATGGTGCAGAACTCGCGCGGCGTACCGTCCGCCGCTTTCACGCCCTTGCTGGCGGCATGTGCCTGGCGCATCAGCGCCGTGTTGCAGGGAGCGGCTTCGTTCCAGCACGATGCCACGCCGACGAACGGCTTCTTGATGTCCTTCGTCGACAGGCCCATCGCATAATAATAGCTGCGGTGCGGCGCCCGTTCGGGGCCTTCCGTCACATGGCGGGAGGGCAGGCGGGATTTATCCCAAGTCTTGGTCATTGACGTATTCCCGTTCGGTGTTCCTGATTGGGCCTAGCGCGCAATTTCCTTCCGGAAAAGGGCCAAATGATTGCCGCCGGCGGCAATATTTGCCCCGCTCTCGCGCGGTACGGCCCTTACGAAATTCCCGCCAGCGCTGCGCGCGCAGCCTTCAGCTTGTCGCGGCGCAGCGTCCAGTCTTTCACGCGCTCGCGGTTCTCCTCGACAATCTCCTCCGGCGCCCGCGCGACGAAGTCCGCATTGGCGAGTTTCTTCTCGGTCGACGTGATGTCCTTCTCGAGTTGGGCGACTTCCTTGTCGAGCCGCTTCTGGGCTTCGCCGATGTCGATCAGATCCGCGATCTTGAGCGCGACAACAGAGGTGCCGACCATGGTCGATACCGCGCCCGCCGGCAGGCCGGTTGACGTGCCGGTATCGTCCAGACGCGCCATCCGGCGCAGCACATCATCGTGCCGCTCCAGGCGTGCGGCGTCCACATCGGCCGGATTGACCAGCATCATCGGAACCTTCGCACCGGCCGGCACGCCGAGGTCGTTGCGCAGTGAGCGGATCTCGGAGATCATCTCGATCAGCCATTCGATTTCTTCGGTCGCCGCCGCGTTGCCGAAACCGGTGATTTCCGGCCAGGCCTGCAGCATCAGGAAGCCCTGCTCGTCGGCGCGTCCCGGCGCGCGGCGTTCCCAGAGTTCTTCGGTCACGAAGGGCATGAACGGGTGCAGCAGTTTCAGCGACTCATCGATGACGTAACCGCACACGGCGCGCGTTTCGGCCTTTGCAGCGTCATCCATGCCCATCAGCAACGGCTTGATCAGTTCGAGGTACCAGTCGCAGAGCGTGTTCCAGATGAACTTGTAGAGCGCGCCGGCCGCTTCGTTGAAGCGGTACTCCTCGATGCCCTTGGTGACATCGGCGACACAGTCGGCGAGTTCGCTCAGTATCCACTGGTTGACCGGCCGTTCGGCTGAACACGGATCAAATTCGCCCGGCGCGCCGCACTCGTTCATTTCCGCAAAGCGCGCGGCGTTCCACAGCTTGGTCGAGAAGTTGCGATAGCCTTCGACACGCTGTTTCGACAGGCGGATGTTGCGCCCCTGCGCGGCCATGGCTGCCATCGTGAAGCGCAGCGCATCGGCGCCGAACTCGTCCACGAGTTCCAGCGGGTCCATGGCATTGCCCTTGGACTTCGACATCTTTTGCCCCTTCTCGTCGAGAACGAGGGCAT
Organism: Hyphomonas sp.; assembly: GCA_041741055.1. Lineage (GTDB taxonomy): Bacteria > Pseudomonadota > Alphaproteobacteria > Caulobacterales > Hyphomonadaceae > Hyphomonas. The sequence continues at coordinate 3,055 of JBGSKU010000124.1, read as the reverse complement.
GGATGTAAACATCCTTGAACGGAGATTCGCCGGTGAACTCGAGGCCCATCATCATCATCCGGGCGACCCAGAAGAAGATGATGTCAAATGCCGTCACCAACGTGCTGGTCGGGTAAAAGGTCTTCAGCGCCTCGGTCTCGTCCGGCCAGCCCTGCGTGGAGAATGGCCAAAGTGCGGAGGAGAACCATGTGTCGAGGACGTCTTCGTCTTGATAGATCGGAACAAACCCTTGTCGATAAGAGGTTTGTCCACTGAGTGCAGATAGCCACCACTTAGCATAGGTAGCTTGATCGACTACCCTTATCTCTCGGCCGGAGTAGTGCTTTTGCAAGTCAGCGATCGCATCGGCCTCGGTGAGCTGCACCGACTCCAAGTGTCGATCGTGCGCGATGCTTGTGCCTTCAAACAACGGTCCGTACCAAACCGGTATCCGGTGTCCCCACCAGAGCTGCCGGCTCACGCACCAAGGCTGGATATTGTCCATCCAGTTATAATAGGTCTTCGACCAATTCTCCGGCACGAACCGTGTTCGCCCGTCCTCCACGGCCTTGCGTGCCGGCTTCGCCAGCGTCGCCGCATCGACGTACCATTGATCCGTCATCCATGGCTCGATCACGACGCCGGAGCGGTCGCCAAACGGCTGTTCGATCTTCAGGTCCTCGATCCGCTCCAGCAGGCCTGCTGCCTCAAAGGCCGCAACCACCGCCTCACGCGCCTTAAACCGGTCCAGTCCGCGCAACGCTGCTGGAATGCCGGCCGCATCGGCGTCCGCGCCATCGACGATTGCCGCGACAGCGTTCAGAATATTCAGCGGTTTGTGCCCCGCGCGCTTGCCGACTTCAAAGTCGTTGAAGTCATGTGCCGGGGTGATCTTCACCGCGCCCGAACCCTTCTCGGGATTGGCATATTCATCCGCTACAATCGGAATCCGCCGCCCGACAATCGGCAGCTCCACGAACTTGCCGACGAGGGACGCATAGCGCTCATCCTCCGGATGCACCGCCACACCCGTATCGCCCAGCATCGTCTCGGGCCGCGACGTGGCCACCACGATATAGTCCCGCGTCTCCAGCGTGACGTTCCCGTCTTCATCCTTGACCGGATGGTCATAGGTCATGCCATCCGCCATCGGATAGTGCAGGTGCCAGTAATGGCCCGCCACTTCCCTGGTCTCGACCTCGAGATCCGAAATCGCCGTCTGGAAATGCGGGTCCCAGTTCACCAGCCGCTTGTCGCGGTAGATCAGGCCCTTGTTGTAGAGGTCCACGAACACCTTGGTGACGGCCTTTGACAGGCCCTCATCCATCGTGAAGCGCTCTCGGCTCCAGTCGCACGAGGCGCCGAGGCGCTTCAGCTGGTTGACGATGCTGCCGCCGGACTCTTCCTTCCAGGCCCACACGCGTCTGACGAATTCTTCGCGTCCGAGGCTTGCGCGGCTCTCATTGCCGCCCGCAGCAGCGAGCTGGCGCTCGACCACCATCTGCGTCGCGATGCCCGCATGGTCGGTTCCCGGCTGCCACAGCACGTTCTTGCCGCGCATCCGCTCGAAGCGGACCAGCAGGTCCTGCAGCGTGTTGTTCAGCGCATGGCCCATGTGCAGCACACCGGTCACGTTCGGCGGCGGGATCACGATCGAATATGCCTGCGCGCTCGTGTCGCCCGAAGGATGGAAGCACCCGGCTTCCTCCCAGGCTTTGTACAGTCGCGGTTCGGCGCCGGCGGGATCGAATCTCTGGTCAAGCATGTGTCTGGTTCAGTCTGGAAAGGGCACAAAAGAAAAGCGCGCCTGTGAAGGCGCGCCGTTCCCTATATCAAGTTTGGGAAATGAGGCTAGCGCGCCATGCGGGCAATGCGCTGTACTTCAGCCTCTACTTTCTCTTCAACGATCTTGGCCAGGTTGGCGTCGAGCCAATCCTTGATCATCGGCTTGAGCATCTCCTTGACGAGGCCCTCGATCGTGTTGTCGCCGGAAATCTCCATCTTGGAGATCAGCTTGCCGAGCGCGCCGGCAGCCAGATCGGCGGTCGAGTCGTCAGTGAGTACGGTCTGTGCGTAGCGGGCGCTCGTGGTCATGTCGGTCTCCGGGGCGTGGAATGTGGGCCGGGCAGGAACTGCGCGGGGGATCTGGGTGACCGGAGCAGGCTCCGGCGGGGCTTCTTCTGCGGCCTGGCGGGCAGTTCCGAGCATCTCCTCGAAGGAGAATTCCGGCCCGGTAACCTGCGGTGCAGGCGTCGTGTGCACGGGCGCCGGCGCGAAGGTGTCCGCGTCCTCTTCCTCGATCTCGAACATCGACTGGTCGGTCTCGTCGAGAGTCTCTTCGCCGAGTTCAGCGAGGTCGTTGACCGGTTCGGGCGGAACCTCGCGCAGAGGCGCAGCCGAAGCGCGCGCTGTCATCGGCTCATCGTCCGAGATGATCTTGCGGATCGACGCGAGGATCTCCTCCATCGTCGGCTCTTTGTGTGCTTCGTTGGCCATTTTAGCCCCTCGTTGCTGGAATCGCTTCCCAGACCTGGAGTCAGGGGTAGGCCGAATCCGGTTAACAACCCTTTGACAAAGTTAACGCGTTCGGGCCGCGAAGGCCAGCGGCTCAACCGATGGTGTCGAGACCGCCCGTGGCCCGCAACAGCTGGTGGGCGGCCACATAGGCGTCCCGTTCAGCGCCAACCAGGGCCAAACGCGCTTCAAACAGTTGCTGTTCCTGGTCCAGAACGTCCAGCGTGGTACGCACGCCGACCGCCAGTTCTTCCTTGGCGCCCTCATAGGCGATCTAGGACGCTTCGACCTGACGGCGCGAGGCTTCGATGGCCCGAGTGGCCGCTTCATAGCCGTACCAGGCCTGCGCAACCTGCGCCCGCACCTGTGTTTCCAGCGAATCGACCCGGCGGCGGGCCTGCTCGCGCTGCAGCTTGGCAGCGTTGACCGAAGCCTTCACCGATCCGCCGTTGAACAGCGGGATCGACCCCTGTGCGACCGCAGACACGCTGGTGTCGCGGCGATCAAGGTCGCCCCAATATTCCTGCACGCCGGCCGTGCCGACCAGGTTGATCTGTGGCCG
>JBGSKU010000123.1:0-1992 GCA_041741055.1 Hyphomonas sp. | reverse complement strand
CGAGCCCGTCCGCGCTGCGCTTCTAGCCCGCGCGCCGGTCCACCCGGAACGCCTCGCCCAGCCCTATTTCCAGGCCCCTCTCCCGGTCAGCCTCGTCATCGAGGAGGTCGAAGCCCTTTGGGACCCCATCGCCGAGCGTGATGACTGGTCGCGCTTCGACGCCAAGATAGCGCACATTGAAGCGGCCCGGCGCGCGCTGGCATGACGCGCGGAAAACCCTTGATTCCAAGGGCCCCGGCAGGCCACTAACCGCCAAGCCTCAAGGAGATCACCGCATGACCGACGCGCCCCGTCCCGGCCCGCTATCCGGCGTCCGCATCATCGACATGAGCACGGTCGTTCTCGGCCCCTTCGCCACCATGATCCTTGCCGATCTCGGCGCCGAAGTGATCAAGATCGAGCCGCCCGGCAAGGGCGATACGATGCGCTATGCCGGCGCCTCGCCGACCGGTGATCTTGGCCCGATCTACATGGCGCTGAACCGCAACAAGAAGTCGATTGCGCTCGACGCGAAGACGCCCGAAGGCAAGGCCGCGCTCACCGAGCTGCTCAAGACCGCCGATGTCTTCTTCCACAATGTCCGCCTCGCCGGCATGGAACGCCTCGGCTTCGGCTATGACCAGGTGAAGGCCCTGAAACCCGGCATCGTCTACGTCCACTGCGCCGGCTTCGGCAAAGGCGGGCCGTACGAATTCCGTCAGGCCTATGACGATCTCATCCAGGGCGCGTCCGGCTTTGCAGACCTCAACGCCATCCGCTCCGGCGGCCGCCCGGAATACGCCCCGTCCCTCGTCGCCGACAAGACGGCCGGCCTGTTCGCCACCTACGCCACTCTCGCCGCCCTCTTCCACAAGGCCCGCACCGGCGAAGGCCAGTTCGTGCAGGTGCCGATGCTGGAATGCTTCACCTTCTTCAACATGGTGGAAAACCTCTATGGCGAAACCTTCATCCCGCCGAAGGGCAAGCTCGCCTATACCCGTTCGGTCAACCCGAACCGGCGCCCCTACCCAACGCTCGACGGCTTTATCGGACTTGTTCCGTACTCGGACCAGCAATGGGAAACCTTCTTCGAGATCGGCGGCCAGCCGGACGTCTTCAAGGATCCGCGCTTCAGCACATATGCTGCGCGCACCGAGAATACCGGCGCCCTCTATGCCCTCATCGAAGACGTCACCGCCACGCGGACCACGGATGAATGGCTGGAACTGCTCGACAAGGCGAATATCCCCGCCATGCGCTACAACACACTGCCCGAAGTCCTGACTGACGCCCACCTCGTCGCCACGGACTTTTTCGAAAAGGTCTCAAGCCCCGAGACCGGCGAATACCGTTCCATGCGCCACCCCGTCGCCTTCTCGGAAACTCCGGCCAGCAGCCAGCGCCTGCCCCCGCCCCGCCTCGGCGCCGACACGGAAACCATCCTGCAAAGCCTGGGACTCGGGTCTTAGGACCGCAATTCTCAGCTTTCAGGCTTTGCGTAATGCGCGGGCTTGATCAGGTCCATCAGACGCTGAGGCGCCTTGACCGGGCCGAAGCCCAGTTCGGCATAGACGCCGTGCGCATCCGCCGTGCCGAGCATCCAGCGTCTTACGATCTGCATGTCCGGATGCATCATCAGTGCACGCACCAGGCCGCGGCCGAGTCCCTTGCCCCGCTGTTCCGGCACCACGATCACATCGCAGACCCAGGCAAAGACCGTGCGATCAGTGACCGCGCGGGCAAAGCCGGTCAGCTTTCCGCTTTCATCGCGCGCGATCGCGCAGAGTGAATTGGCGCAGCCGCGCGCCACTGTTTCGCGCGGGATGCCGGGCGACCAATAGGTTTCCCGCAGCATCGCATGCAGGATATCGATGTCGGGGGGCCCGGTTGTTCGACCTTGATCATGGCGCGCTCAGACCGGCGGCTGGCCCAGCTTGCCGACGCGCCGCGCATGCCGTTCGCCGCCGAAAGGCGTCGCGAGGAACGCCGTGAGGCAGGCCTTGGCCATTTCGA
>JBGSKU010000122.1:0-3749 GCA_041741055.1 Hyphomonas sp. | reverse complement strand
GTCGCTGACGGCGCCTGCCCCGGCCAGTTCCAACGGTGCCGCGGGCGGTGGCTCGGCCACGGGTTCGCGCGCGGTGGCGTCCATCTCGTCATAGAACCGCTTGTCGGTGTTGGGCACGGCGACGCCGCCAGGATCAGCAGGCACCTGCTTGAACGGTTCGGCATCGGCCAGCACGCTCGGCAGGCCTTCGCCCTCCGGACGCACGCCCTGGCGGTAGGTGTTCCAGACGACCGCGCCAAATATCAGCAGCACGCCGATGGCCAGCGTCAGGATCAGCGGACCACGCGCCGCTTCATCCTCGCGCACATCGAAGCCGCGATAATCATCGTCGAAAGGGGAATAGTCCTCGCCGTGTGAGCTTGCTCGGCTCATGGGTCGCTCCCTGCATAGAATCCGTGAGGTTAACAACTAGGCCCGTTTCCTTAACGAGCCTTGAAGACCAGCGATCTCGCCGGTTTTCACTGTGTTTTCAGAGGTCAGACGAGGCTGCGCGAATCGAACAGCCGGCGGTGTTCCTCAAGGGCGTAGGTGTCGGTCATCCCGGCGATGTAATCGCAGACGACCCGGGCGCGCTGATCCTCCGGAAGAGGGATCGCCAACCCGCTCCAGGGCGGCGGCAGCGTCTGCGGTTCGGTGAGGAACACACCGAACAAGTCCTCCAGCACGCGCTTGGCCTTCGAGCGCATCCGGTTGACCTTGTAGTGCTTGTACATCCGGGCGTGCAGGAAACCGCGCAAAGCCCGCTGCGGCCCCTCCAGCGCGTCGGAAAAGGCGATCAGGGGCGTGTCCATTGCCCGCACCTCGGCGGCCGATTTCGGCTTGTGCCGCTTCACCCGAGCGCGGGTCTCGCCGACCAGGTCATTTATCCACAGGCCTATGAGGCGGCGCACCGCCTCATAGGAGACCATCCGGTCGTCGATCTGGGGGAATTCCAGCCGCACGCCCCGGAACACATCCCCCACAACGGGCAACTGCATCAGGTCCTCGACCGTGAACAGGCCGGCGGCGATGCCATCGTCGATGTCGTGATTGTTGTAGGCGATGTCGTCCGACAGGGCGGCGACCTGGGCCTCGGGCCCGGCAAACTGGTCGATTTCCAGTGCGGCAAGGTGCGGGAAGTCCCGGAAGGCGGCCGGAAGGTCGTTGATCGAGGTGTCGGGCCCGGTCAGCGGTCCGTTGTGTTTCACCAGGCCTTCCAGCGTTTCCCAGGTGAGGTTCAGCCCGTCAAACTGGGGATAGCGCCGCTCCAGCCGGGTCACGATACGCAGGGACTGTGCATTATGATCGAAGCCGTCATAGGGGCGCATGCAGGCGTCCAGCTGGTCTTCGCCGGCATGGCCAAAGGGCGGATGGCCGAGATCGTGGCAGAGCGCGAGGGTTTCGGCGAGGTCTTCGTCCAGCCCCAGCGTGCGGGCGATCGTGCGGGCGATCTGGGCGACTTCCAGCGAATGGGTCAGCCGCGTGCGGAAATGATCGCCCTCATGGGCCACGAAAACCTGGGTTTTCTGCTTCAGGCGGCGAAAAGCGGTCGCATGGATAATGCGGTCCCGGTCGCGCTGGAACGGCGTGCGGGTCGCTGAAGGCGCCTCCTCGAAGAAGCGCCCGCGGCTCTCCTCGAACCGGGTCGCGAACGGGGCTCTCTTTTCCATGGCCGTTTTCGTCCTTATGTTACTGCCCATGACCGACGTTTCTACACCGGATGTGACCCTGACAGCCTCGGCTGCGAAGCGGATTAACGCGATTCTCGCCAAACAGGACGGCGCGGCCTTCCTGCGCGTGTCCGTCGAAGGTGGGGGCTGTTCGGGCTTTTCCTACAAGTTCGATTTCGCCCCGGCGGCCAATCCTGATGACCTCGTGATCGAGCGGGACGGCGCGCGGGTGGTGATCGACGAGATGAGCCTCGAATTCCTGAAGGGCTCCGAAATCGACTTCACCAACGAACTGATCGGCGCAGCCTTCAAGATCAAGAACCCGAACGCCACTTCGGGATGCGGCTGCGGGACGAGTTTTTCGGTCTGAGGATGGACGAAGGCGATGTCCTTTTCCGTGTAGTCTGTAACGCCGAACTGAAGCTGATCGCCGAGTTTGGGCCTGATCTTTGATTGCCCAATTACCGGATCGTGTTTGACCTCCCTCCCCTTCCAGGCACTCCGTCTCCGCGGGCCCCAGCAAAAGCTGGGGTCCAGACGCGGCAAGCTCAGGTTACGGCTCTGGATACCTGCCTTCGCAGGTATCTGCGGAGAGGGTGTTCCCATGGAATTACGCTGCGTGAAACTTTGACGGCGAGCGGGCCCGCAGTAGGGTTTCCCAAAGTGAGGAAACACCATGACCGCGCCGAAACCCTTCACCATCAACATCCCTGACGAAAAGCTCGCCGCCATTCGCGCGCGCGTGGACGCCTACAAATGGTTCCCTGCCCCCGCGAATGAGCAGGGCTTCGCCTATGGCATGTCGACGCCGGTGATGCAGGATATCCAACGCTACTGGCTGGAGACATACGACTGGCGCGCCGCCGAGGCGGAGCTGAACCGCTGGCCGCAGTTTACGGCGGAGGTGGACGGGCAGACGATCCACTTCGTGCATGTGGTGGGCGAGGCCAAAGGCAAGCGGCCGCTGCTTATCACGCATGGCTGGCCGGGGAGCATCTATGAATTCTGGCAGGCCATCGGGCCATTGGCGTTTCCATCCGAACACGGAGGACGGGCGGAAGACGCCTTCGATCTCGTGATTCCGTCCCTGCCCGGTTATGCCTTCTCCGGCAAGCCGGCCTCGCCGCTCGGCCAACGCGCGACGGCGGCCCTGTGGGACAAGCTGATGCGCGGCGTGCTCGGCTACGAGACCTATCTGGCGCAGGGCGGCGACTGGGGCTCGATGGTCACGTCCTGGCTCGGCAAGAACCATGGCATCGTGGATGGCAAAGGCGGCACACGGGCGATCCATCTCAACATGATGGCGCTGCGACCGACGCCGGCCATTCCTCAGACCCCGGAGGAAGCCGCCTGGGCACAGGCGGCGCAGGCCATGATGCAGGCCGAGGGCGCCTACCTGATGCAGCAGGCGACCAAGCCGCAGACGCTGGCGATGGCGCTGATGGATTCGCCGATGGGCACCGCCGCGTGGATCCTCGAGAAATTCCACGGCTGGAGCGATCTGTCCGAACGCGGACTTCTGGACGTCTACACGCGCGACCAGCTGCTGACCAATGTGATGATCTATCTGGTGAACGACGCGATCGCGACCAGCGTGTGGTATTACAATGCGCTGTTCCAGGAGGGCGGCAATGGCCTGCCGGAGGGCGAACGCTGCGAAACGCCTACGGCCTTCGCCAGCTATCCGGGCGAGCGCTACCTCCTCGCGCCGCCGCAGAGCTGGGTGCGGCGCACCTACAACCTGGTCCGCTGGACCGACATGCCGCGCGGCGGCCATTTTGCGGCGATGGAAGAGCCGGAAATCTATATCGAAGACCTGCGCGCCTGGGCGCGCGAGGTTTGACGTAGCACGTTTGCCCGGACGCAGCTTCGGGGCTGGCCGGTTTCATGGACTGTTGTTTGATCCGCTCATCCCCGCGAAAGCGGGAATCCTGTGCGGATGGGTGCATCCTTGCCTCGCTGGGTCCCGGCTTTCGCCGGGATTGTCTGTTTCTGGATGTGCTATGCTTTTTAGGCCGGTTACAGGATGCCGGCCTAAGCCCCCGGCATCCTGCACCCGTTGCTGCGGCCGTGCCGGGATGGGGCTCGATCAGAGCCCGT
>JBGSKU010000121.1:0-5374 GCA_041741055.1 Hyphomonas sp. | reverse complement strand
GCCAGCAGGAATTTCGTATTCGGACCGACCGGCGGCAGCGCGCCGGACTTGCGGCTCGGCAGGAAATGCACCGGGCCGATCCCGAGCGCGTCGAACAGGCGGGCAAACTGGTCTTCGACCACATCGGCCAACGCCCCGACGACCATCAGTTCCGGCCCCGCCGATTCGGCCGCGGGCAGTTCCGGCACCAGCGCTGCGAGACAGGCATCTTCGCCCTGCGTGAAAGTCGTCTCGATGCCGCTCCCGGAATAGTTCAGGATGCGAACCTTGGGCGAATAGGTCATCGACAGGCGTTCGGCGGCGCGCCCGAGATCCAGCTTGATCACTTCCGAGGGGCAAGACCCCACCAAGAAGAGCAGCTTGATCTCCGGGCGGCGCTCCAACAGGCGCGCAACCGTCTTGTTGAGCTCTTCATTGATGTCCGCCATGCCCGCCAGGTCGCGTTCCTCGATGATGGCAGTGGCGAAGCGCGGCTCCGCGAAGATCATCACGCCCGCCGCTGACTGCATGAGGTGCGCGCAGGTGCGAGAACCGACGATCAGGAAAAAAGCGTCCTGCATCTTGCGGTGCAACCACATGATCGAGGTCAGACCGCAGAAGACTTCCCGCTGCCCCCGTTCGCGCAGCACGGCGCGCGCAGGCGGCGCAGCGCAGGCTTTTCCGGGAGCCAGGGGAATCAGCTGGGTCAAACGGCGACCTCCATTGAAGCCGCCGGCTCGAGCCGGGCGAGACGCAGCTTCCAGATGAACTGAGCCGCATTGATGACGTAAGCAGCGTAACCCGCCAGCGCGACGGTAAGCTGGACCTCCGGGGAACCGATGCCACCGAGAAGCATGACCAGATAAAAAGTGTGCAGCGCAATCACGATCATCGAGACAGCGTCTTCCCAGAAGAACGCTTCCGCGAAGAGATACTTGCCGAAGACAACCTTCTCCCAGATCGCACCGGTCACCATGATCGTATAAAGTACGAGCGTTTTCAGGACGATGGAGGCTGTTGCGAGCGGCAGACCATCGCCCGTCAGCAGATAGCGCACAACCAGGATCACGCTGACAAAGAACACGAGGAACTGGAGCGGCGCCAAGACAGCTTGAACCAGCGTCCAGGGCGAAGCGTCACGGCGCGCGCGTTGCTCTGCGGTGTACAGCGGCGCGTTCCTCCTTGCACTGATGGGTTGGTCAAGTACGGACACCAACTCTGACACTCCCACGTCTCTGTCTGACCTGACGATAGCGCTGAAGCTCGGTATGTCAATCTATGTTGACGACTATCCAAATTGACACTTTTTCGAATTTATAGGCCGCTTTTTGCCGAAAATTCGCCGATTCAGATGGATTCGGTTGAAAACCCATGGTACCGAAGCACTTGAAGAGGGAGTTGTCCGTTCAAGATTTCTTGCACGCGTTGACGTTTTCACTCTCGGAATTTTGGCCTGATGCGCTCCCACGCATACTGCCCGTGACAGCTCGCCTGACCGGACGAGCGGGTCACCAAAGTCAGGCCGGCGCCAGAAGCATGCGCCGGAAATGGTGAGTAAAGCAAAAGCGACGCAGAGCGGAACGCAGTGAGTGCGTTTGAGTAACTGTAGCCGCTTGGGAGGACGGGATGGCGCTCAATCAAAAGCCCGATCATTGGGATAACGAGTGCGACAAGCCAAATGCGTCGACTCGACCAGTGCCCTTTCTGGTCGGTCTCTGGCGCCAGATCGGCTCCGAGCTTCAGCCGCGCCGCTCGCTGGCAGACAAACCTGAACTTTTCGAAGCGCTCGAGTCGGAGATCATTCCCCGGTTGGTGATCGCCAGCCATGTTCCGAACGCCTATCCGATGCTCGTGCGTTCGGAATCGGCGGGACCACAGCTCGCCTTTTCGACGCGTGATCGCAATACATTCATGGACGCACTGCTGACCGACGACGCAAGTCTGGTCAGCGCGGTTGCCAACGCACATCTCGCCAACGGGCGAGATGCAAGCACCATACTGATGGAGCTGTTCGCATGGGCAGCGCGGGAACTGGGTGACCTCTGGAGCGATGACCGGGTCAGTTTCGTTGATGTAACGGTCGGGCTCTGCCGGCTTCATGAAGCGCTGCACCGCTTTTCTGAACAAGCAGGCGCACCCTTCCTTTCAGAAGACCCTGAAGCCCCCAGCATCCTGATCGCAAGCGCCCCCGGTGAACAGCACGTCTTCGGTGTACTGATGGTCGGCGAATTCTTCCGCCAGAAGGGCTGGTCGGTGACCACCGATACGTCGGGGGACGCAGACAGCGTGACCCGTTTGATGGCAGCGCGGCAATTTGACATCGCCGGAATCTCTGCCTCGCACGACGGCGTGGTACCCGGATTGGCGGACCTGCTGCGGACAATGCGAAAAGCATCGCGAAACCGGGCCGTGAAGATCCTCGTGGGCGGCTTCATATTTGAACAAAACCCGCACCTGGCGCATCAATTGGGCGCAGATGGAATGGCGGGAAAGGGGTTGGATGCGCCTGACCTTGCAAGGAATATGTTGGCAATGTCATAGTCGGGCTGCTAGGGGCTCAGGGGTCAACTCGCAGTCTTATTTGGACCGATAATGAATGCTTCTTCGCACTCGTCGCCGTCGAAATTCTCGTTCAGCGATGTCGAAAGTCATTTGACGGGGCTCGACGCACAGACGGTCGCGCGACTCATTGAACAATCATCAGATATTGCAGTCATTATCGAGAACGGCCTCGTCAAGGATGTGGCCGTCGCTTCAGAAGACTTGCGTAAATCGGGGTTCGCTGAAGGCTGGATCGGCCGGCCCTGGATCGACACGGTCTCGGTCGACAGCCGGCTGAAAGTCGAGGCAATGCTGAAGAGCACTGATTCGGCCGCATCGGTTCGTCCCCGGCAGCTGAACCACCCTTCCGGCGGCGTGCGTGACATACTGGTATCTTACCGGACCGTTCGGACCAAGGCGACCGGGCCGGTGATCGCACTCGGCCGCGACCTGCGCGAAGTCGCCGAACTCCAGCAGCGGCTGGTCCGCGCCCAACAGGATATTGAGCGGGACTACGCGCGCCTGCGCAAGGCCGAGTCGCGCTACAAGATGGTGTTCGAGGCGGTCAGCGAACCCATCCTGATTATCACTTCGGACGAACTGATCGTCGAAGCGGCAAACCGTGCCGCAGGCCTCGTTCTGGGAGTTGAGCCGGAACGCCTCGCACGGACAGATTTTGCGGCGCTCTTCTCGGCGCGCGGTGCGCGTGCCGTCGAACGGATGGTTGCAAAGGCCATCGCCAGCGGCACGGCCGCTTCGGACAAGACCGAACTCGCCGCTGGAAAAACCGTGAACCTGACCGCGTCGGTGTTCGGGAATGGAGCCGATGCGCGCCTGGTCGTGAAGATCATCGACGGCTCAAAAGACCAGGCCAGGCGTGAAAACAGCCGCGACCAGCTATTGCGCGCGTTGGAGCAATTGCCGGATGCTTTCATCGTGACCGATGATGAGCTTCGAATTCTCGCTGCAAACCGCGCCTTCCTCGAAATGGTCAACCTGAGCGACGAAGACCAGGCGTCCGGCGCGCGGCTGTCACAATATCTCGGGCGATCGACAACCGATCTCAACGTCCTGGTCTCGACGTTGAAAGCCAATGGCTCAGCGCGAAACTTCGCGACGGTTCTGCGCGACCGGTTCAATACCGAAGAGCAGGTCGAAGTCGCTGCGGTATCGACCGGCGAATCGAAGCCGACCTACTATGCCTTTTCGGTCCGTGTCGTGACGCGCCGGTTCCAGACTGAGCCTGCGCCCGGCGAAGAACTGCCTCGATCGGTCGAGCACCTGACCAATCTGGTGGGCCGAATGCCGCTGAAAGACATCGTACGCGACTCGACCACGCTGATCGAGCGTCTGTGCATCGAGGCGGCCCTCAAGTTGACCGATGACAATCGCGCCTCGGCCGCCGAGATTCTGGGACTGAGCCGGCAAGGGCTGTATTCGAAACTGAAACGCTTCGGGATCGACGATAAAGCCTGATTTCAAGACGTCAGGATCTGTATACGGACGGACTCTCGAGGAAGCCGAGATCGCGTCAATCCAGATTGACACTCTGAGATGTCAACATTAGCGTGAGCTGATGCTGCAGACGCCGATCACCGTGCCGTCCCGACAGCTGCCAAGGCCGGCAGCCGTTTTGGAACTTTTCAAGCCTGTCACGTGGTTTGCGGCCATGTGGGCTTTCATGTGCGGCGCCGTATCGAGCGGTCAGCCCTTCTTCGGAAATCTGCACCTCATCCTCGGCGGCATGCTGCTCGCCGGACCGATGGTGTGCGCGTCGAGCCAAGCCGTGAACGATTGGTACGACCGGCATGTCGACGCCATCAACGAGCCGAACCGCCCGATCCCATCCGGACGCATTCCGGGCCGATGGGGGCTTTACCTCGCGATCATCTGGTCAAGCTTGTCGCTGCTGCTCGGCCTGGCGCTGGGCATCTGGGCCTTTGCTGCGACCTGCGTCGCAGTGTTCCTCGCCTGGGCCTATAGCGCCCCGCCTTTGCGCCTCAAACTGAATGGCTGGTGGGGCAATGCGGCAGTGGGAATATCCTATGAAGGGATCTCCTGGTTCACCGGCGCAGCCGTACTGCTCGGCGCACTGCCTCATCCGTATGTGCTGTTCCTGGCGCTCGCCTATTCGGTCGGAGCGCACGGGATCATGACACTCAACGATTTCAAGTCGATCGAGGGTGATCGCAGGATGGGTGTGCGCTCGCTGCCAGCCCAGCTGGGCCCGGACCGGGCTGCGGTGCTCGCCTGCATCGTCATGGCGGCGGCGCAGGTAGCGGTGATCTTCATGCTCGCCGGGATCGGCCGGCCCTGGCATGCCGTGATGATCATCGGACTGCTTTGCGCGCAGATCGTGCTGATGATCGACCTGTTGAGCGATCCCCGCGGCAAGGCCATCTGGTACAGCGCGACCGGCGTGACCTTGTTCGTGCTGGGCATGCTGGTCAGCGCCTTCGCGGTGGCGCCCTGGTCGGCCGCCGCAGGATGAGCGCCGGCGCCTCCCCTGCCCTGGGCTGGATCGGAATTATCCGGCTGGGCCTCGTGCAGACCTCGCTCGGCGCGATCGTGATCCTGATGACCTCGACGCTGAACCGCGTCATGGTGGTGGAGCTCGGACTTGCCGCAGCGATCCCGGGCTTCCTCGTCGGCTGGCATTATGCGGTGCAGATGTCCCGCCCCCGCTGGGGCTATGGCGCCGATGCCGGCGGACGGCGCGCGCCCTGGATTCTTGGCGGCATGGCGGTTCTGGCGTTCGGGGCGATCAGCGCGGCGTTTGCTGCCTCGTTGATTCCTGCGAACTTCTGGGCCGGCTTTCTGTTGTCGGTGCTGGCCTACGCGCTGATCGGCGCCG
>JBGSKU010000120.1:0-3216 GCA_041741055.1 Hyphomonas sp. | reverse complement strand
CGCCAGCGCTTCGGTCAGGCGGGTGCGGGTCACCAGTCCGAAGCTCACATCGCTGCCTTCACCGAGGCGGACCGGCACGGCGAACAGGGCCGCATCGTTCAGGAACAGGGAAAAGGCCGCCGCAGCGGTCGTCGCGGGGGTGATCGGCGCCACAGGCAGCGCGATATCTTTCAAACGGACTGGCATCGGGAGGGGGTCTGGCACCGGGTTATGGTTAAGCCGTAACCATCACCCAGAAACCTTACCGGGAGGCAAACGCCTCCCGCCCACCGGCGATCACTTTATCTCGCTGTGATGCTTCACGATTTTGCCGACCAGACCGTAGGCCATCGCCTCTTCGGCGCTCATCCAGAAGTCGCGGTCGGTATCCTTCTTGATCTCTTCCAGCGACTTTCCGGTGGCCGCGGCAAAGATCTTGTTCAGACGCTCGCGCATCTTGATGATCTCGCGGGCCTGGATCTCGACATCCGTGGCCTGGCCGCCGACGCCGCCGCGGGGTTCGTGCAGCAGGAAGCGAGTGTTCGGCAACGCGAAACGGTTCTGCTTCTCGGCGGCCGAGTAGATCAGCGCGCCGGCCGAGGCGACCCAGCCGGTGCCGAGGATTTTCACGGGCGCCGGCACGAACTTGATCATGTCATGGATCATGTCGCCGCTTTCGACGTGGCCGCCGGGCGAGGACAGGACCAACAGGATCGGCTCCGCGCTTTCCGAAGACAGCGCCAGCAGGCGTTCACACACGCGCTGGGCGGACTTGAAGTCGATCCCGCCGGTCAACAGGATCGTGCGGGCCTTGAACAGGGCCGCCTCAAGGAAGGAATTGGGCTCCGTGACGGGGCCTTTTTCTTTGTCGTCTTCGTCGTCTAGTCGGAAATGGGTCATACGGGCTCCGGAGAGGGGAATCGTCGGTAGGCCGTATAGGTGCGGTGCCACACTGCCCGGGTCAAGGCGCCGCCCTCACTATTCCCCAAGCCCGTCGAACCGCCCGCCCGGCCCGGTTTTTCGCCCCCAGGGAGAATCGGGTTTTGCTGCCCGCCTCCGCCGTGGCTGAACCGTCATCAATCTTACACATTTCCGGCTCGGCGCCCGTGCGCCGGGCCGGACTCTTTCCAAGGCAGCGCAGCATGCATCCGGACTATCAGAGGCTGATCCTCACACCGGCCAGACTGGCGCGCTTGCTCACGCTCCTCCTTGTGTCGGTCTTCTTCATGCACGGCCTCGCCCTGTTTGTGGCGCATGGCCTCGGCTACCCGGTCGCCCTGGGCTTCGTGCCGACGTTCCATGTCGACTTCGAGAACAATGTGCCGACCTTCGTCGCCTTCGGACTGCTCCTGTGCTCGGCGCTGACCTGCGCCTGGACCAGCGCGCTCGAATCGGCCCGGCCCCGCCATCGCCGCACCTGGGCGATACTCAGCCTGGTCTTCCTCTTCCTCGCGGCGGACGAGACCCTCAGCCTGCATGAACAATTGAGCGACCTGATGCACGCCCGGTTCGACGGCATCGACCTGCCGCTCTTCGCCTGGATCCTGCCCTACGGCCTCGCCGTGCTGCTGGCTGGCGCCTACCTGCTGCGCTGGTTCCTCGAACTCGAACGTCCGCTGCAGGTCTCGCTGCTGGTGTCGGGGGGGATCTTCTTGCTGGGCGCCATCGGCCTCGAATTCCTGGCGTCGGGCCTCTACACGTCCCTGCCGGAGGACCGCGACGTCTATCGCACGCTCGGCATCGACCTGCTCGCCACAGCCGAGGAGGCCTGCGAATTCACGGGCGTGTCGCTGTTCCTGTACACGATGGTCAAACGTCTCGGCGGCGTCAGCTTCCGCGCGCTCGGCGGCGAGGCACCGGCTCTGGCGCGTCAGTAGCGTCCGGCCTCAGGCCGCTTCGTCCATGATCCGCTTCACGTCGCCGGCATAGGCCTGCGCTTTCTTTTCACCGACGCCGCTGATCTCGCGCAGCGCCTCGGCGCTGGAGGGACGTTCGCGGGCGATTTCGGCGAGCGTGCGGTCATGGAAGATCACATAAGGCGGCACGCCGCGCGCCTTGGCGAGTTCGGTGCGCCAGAGGCGCAGCGCATCGAACACCGACTGGTCGCGTGCAGAAAGATCGGCCTGAAGGGCAGCGCGGGCCGCGCCCTTGGTACGGGTCCGCCGTTTCGGCGCTGTCAGGTCCTCGCGCAGGCTGACCGCCCGTTCACCCCGGAACAGGGCCTTGGCCGCCTCGGCGTCCGGCACGATCACCACCGGGCGCATCGCCTCGCCGCCTTCGGCGATCAGGCCCTCGAACATCAGCGCATCGAAAACCCGGTTCCAGGCCGGCTTCGGCAGGTCCTTGCCGATGCCGAAGGTCGACAGGGCGGACAGCTCCGTATCGAAATCATCCTTCGCCTCGCCGAGCAGGTGTTGCACCAGACGGCCCCGCCCGATCCGCTGGCCGCAGCGCAGCACGGCGGAGACCGCCATTTGGGCCCAGCGCGTGGCATCATGGCGGGTACCGAGTTCGCCCTTGCAGGCATCGCACACGCCACAGGGGTCGACTTTCTCCTCACCGAAATATCGCCGCACCGCGCCCCGCCGGCACTCATCGCCATTGAAGAAGGCAAACAGCTGGCGCGTCTTGGTCAGCTGCACACGCTTCACTTCATCCGGCGCATCGCTGGACCAGGTCCATTGCAGCGAGCGGTTCATGTCGGCCGGTCCGTAGAGCGCGATGCCCTCGGCCGGTTCGCCGTCGCGCCCTGCCCGGCCGACTTCCTGCCAATAGGCTTCCAGCGTCTTGGGCGGATCGGCATGGATGACGAAGCGCACGTCCGGTTTGTCGACGCCCATGCCGAAAGCGACCGTGGCGACCATCACGCGCCCCTCTTCCAGCAGGAACTGGCGCTGGCGGGCGGCGCGGACATTGGCCTCGAGCCCCGCATGATAGGCGAGCGACGGTACGCCGGCCTTTTCCAGGGCTTCGGCAACATCCTCGACCGCCTTGCGGGTGGCGGCATAGACGATACCGCTCGCGCCGCTGCGGGCCCTGACGAGCTGGGTGACGCGGGCTGTGCGGTTGCCCTCCTTCGGCTCGGCCGAGAGGATGAGGTTCGGCCGGTCGAAACTGGCGACATGCACCGCCGGATCGGTGAGGTTTAGCTGGGCCAGGATATCGTCACGGGTCCGGGCATCGGCGGTGGCGGTGACCGCGAGGCGCGGCACGCCGGGGAACAGGCCCTTCAGCCGG
>JBGSKU010000119.1:0-5796 GCA_041741055.1 Hyphomonas sp. | reverse complement strand
GCGCTGCGGCCTGGCGCGGCGAGCTTGCCGGTCCGTCCGGCGATGCAAGCGAACTCGGTGCCCGCCTTGCCGAAGGCAGCGCGCGGCGTGAGGCGCTCGGCCACTATCTCGGCGGCACCTTCCAATATGGCGGCGAATGGTATTGGGGCGTGGACCGGCTTCATTATCTCGAAACGCGCCTGATGGAACTCGGTGCGCGCAAGCCTGACACGGGCGATGGCGTGATCTTTCCGCCGCCCGTCTCACCGTCCGGCAAGGCGGCTGGTCCGGCACCCGCAGTCAGGCCCGAACTGCACTACTATCTCTCGTTCAGAAGTCCGTACACGTATATCGTTGCACAACGGGCGAAGGCGCTCGCCGATGCCTACGGGGCGGAGCTGAAGCTTCGATACGTGCTGCCCATGGTCATGCGCGGCTTGCCGGTGCCCCGGATGAAGGGCCGCTACATCACGCTGGATACAGCCCGCGAGGCCCGCCGCCTGGGCGTGCCGTTCGGCAAGATTGCAGATCCGGTCGGCAAACCGGTCGAGCGCGGCTATTCACTCCTGCCCTGGGCCAGGGAGCAGGGGCGGGGCTTCGAATATTGCCACGCCTTTCTGGCGGGGGTGTGGTCGCAAGGCGTGGATGCCGGCAGCGAAGCCGGCATGCGCCAGATCGTCGAAGCGGCGGGGCTCGATTGGGCCGGCGCGCGTCCGCATCTGGAGACCGACGCCTGGCGCGCCGAGGCCGAGGCCAATCGCGCGGAGATGGTTTCACTCGGCGTCTGGGGCGTTCCCAGCTTCCGGGTCGGCAATGTCATCACATGGGGTCAGGACCGGCTGTGGCTGGTCGAGGACGAATTGAAAAAGCAGACCGGTTAGTCCGGACAAGGAGGAATGAAGAATGGAAGTCGTCAACGAGGTATTCCCAACCGATCCGGCGCGCCTGCAGGCGATGATCGAGAAAGGTCCTGACGGTCCGATCTTCATGGTCAACCTCCTGAAGTTCAAGGACAAGGCGGAATATGAAGACGGCCGCGATGCCGACATGTCCGGCCGCGATGCGTATATGATCTACGGACGCGCGGTCTCGGCGCTGTTGCCGCAATTCGGCGGCCGCGGAATCTTTGCAGCAGATGTCACGTTCCTCGCGCTCGGCCAGGTCGAGGAGATCTGGGATGAAGTCGCCATTGCCATGTACCCGGACCGCGCCGCCATGGTGCGGATGTCGCTCTCAGAAGAATGGCGCGAAATATCGGTTCACCGCGCGGCCGGCCTCAAAGGCCAGCTGAACATCGAGACGGTCCTGCCCAAGACTGGGGTGGCATCGCCCTTCCTTGAAATGATCCTGAAGTCGGAAGGGGGCGGCCAATGAGCCTCACGCGTCGTTTACTGATCGGTGTGCTGGTTTTGGCGGTCGCGGCCTTCGCGGGCAGCTTCCTGTTCCGCATCCAGATCGCCGGGTTCATTTTTGACCGGGCCGTCAAACAGAATTTCAGTGTCGATCGGGAATCCGAACTCGGCGACGGACTGCACGTGTTCGTTTGCGGCGCCGGCACGCCGCTGCCGGATCCGAAGCGTAACGGCCCCTGCATGGCGGTGATCGCGGGCAAACATCATTTCGTCATCGATGCCGGTTCAGGCGGTGCGCGTACGATGATCCGCATGGGGTATCCCATCGGAAAGATCGACGCGATCCTGCTCACTCATCTGCACTCGGATCATATGGACGGTCTTGGCGAACAACTGATGCAGGCCTGGGTGAATGGCGGGCGTGATCAGCCGCTGCCGGTTTATGGTCCGCCCGGAGTTGACGAGCTGGTCACTGGGTTCAACACGGCTTACCGTATCGACGGCATCTACCGGACCGCGCACCACGGTGTCGAGATTGCAAATCCCGAAGGCCGGGGCGGGGCGCCCCTGCCGGTGGTCATTCCCAAGGGGCCTGGCGGTCAGGCGGTGATCTTTGAACAGGACGGAGTCACGGTCACCGTGTTTCGCGTCAATCACCAGCCGGTCGAAGAGGCCTTTGGTTACCGCATCGATTACAAGGGACGCTCCGTGTCCTTCAGCGGTGACACGATTTACGACGCCAATCTGGTGGCGGCGTCCGAGGGGGTCGATATCCTGTTCCACGAGGCGCTCAACCGCGAAATGGTGTTGAAAATGCACGATGCCGCCGCCGAAGCCGGGCGAACCGATCTGGCACAGATCCTCAACGACATCCTGACCTATCATGCCTCGCCTGACGATGCCGCGCGGTCGGCGACCGAGGCCGGTGTGCGCCAGCTGGTCTTTTACCATACCATTCCGCCGCTGCCGTCGCGTGCACTCAACGCCTTGTTCATGAAAGATGCGAAAGCTAAGTTCGCCGGCCCGATGCAGGTCGCCGAAGACGGCCTCATCTATTCACTGCCGGCGGGCAGCAGTGAAATAAAAACAACAAGGGCCTTCTGAATGACCCAGAACAAGATCGTACGGCTGGAGACGGAGAGCAGCAAAGGCGAAGCGGCGGATGGTCGGCGCCAGCGCAGCGAACGCAGCCGCGCCCAGATCATCGAAGCGATGTTCGAGCTGATCCGCGAAGGCGACATGAGCCCCAGCGCGGCCAAGGTGGCTGAGCGCGCGGAGGTCGGCCTGCGCACGGTGTTCCGGCATTTCGAGGATATGGACAGCCTCTACATCGAGATGGCCGAACGGATCACTGCGGAGATCATGCCGAAAGTCTTCGCGCCCTTCGAGTCGCGCGAATGGCGCGAGCGGCTCATGGAGCATCTCCGCCGCCGTTTCGACATCTACGAACATGTGCTTCCGGTGCGCGTCTCGGCCAATATCCGCCGCTTCCAGTCGCGCTTCCTGATGGAGGAATACCGGCGCAACCTCGTGATGGAGCGCGCGGCCCTGAAGGCGCAGCTGCCGGAGGCCGTGAACAACGACCCCGTCCTGTTTGCCGCCATCGAAACCGCGGTGAGTTTCCAGTCCTGGCGGCGCCTGCGTCAGGATAGCGAACTGTCAGCGGCCGAAGCGGCCAAAGTGGTCTGCCTCATCGTGGAGCGCCTGGTCGCACCATGAAGGCTTGGGTGTGCGCGTCGGCGGTGCTCGCTCTGGCGGCTTGCAGCGCGCCCGCGCCGGATCACGCGGCAGCCTCCGAGGCTACCGCCGCCTCGTCCGCATGCGGCCTTGGCGCGGAGGCCGTCGGCACATTCGTCTCGCTGCCATCGGGTCGCTACACCAAGGGCGCTTTCGCGATCTATCCGGAAGAGTCGCCCGAAATCGTCCTCCATGTCGACGGGTTCGAAATCCAGACGCATGAGGTCACGAACGCCCAGTTCGCGCGCTTCGTCGAGGAAACCGGATACGTCTCCGAAGCAGAACGCGGCGTGGCCGAGGGCCGGCCGGGCGCGGGTTCAGCCGTGTTCCGCATGCCCACCGGCGCCGCCGGCGATCTGGACCGTTGGGTGCTCGTATCCGGCGCCAGCTGGCATACACCTGAAGGGCCAGGGTCGGACATCGAGGGCAAGGAAAACTATCCGGTCGTACATGTCACGCTCGCTGATGCGCGCGCCTATGCTGCCTGGGCTGGCGGGCGCCTGCCGTCGGAGGAGGAGTGGGAATATGCCGCGACGCTCGGCCTGCTCAATCCGGCTAAGCCTGCATCCGGTGCCTACACGGAGACCGGCGCGCCAGTCGCAAACACCTGGCAGGGATTCTTTCCGTTCACGAACGAAGCGGCGGACGGCTTTGCCGGACCCGCACCGGTCGGCTGTTTTCCGCCGAGCGAAGCCGGGCTCTACGACATGATCGGCAATGTCTGGGAATGGACCGACACGCCTTTCGGCGAGGGCACCCAGACCCTCAAGGGCGGCTCATACCTCTGCGCCGACAATTACTGCCGCCGCTACCGCCCGGCGGCGCGCCATCCGCAGGAAACCGATTTCTCGGCCAGCCATATCGGCTTCCGGATCGTCCGGGATTCCGGATCAGCCGCCCCGCGCCCGGCGAAGTGACAGCGCCAGCAAGATTGCCAGCAACGGAACACTGCCCAGCGTAACCCAGGCTTCCGGCGGGTGGTGCCCGCCAGCCAGAGGTGTGCCCTTGGGCCCCCACATGTTCCAGGTGTGCAGTGCCCGCTCGATTACCAGCAAGGCCAGCGCCAACGGCACGAGTGACCGGTACCGCAGGGATATGGCGAGCAAGATCAGTCCCCAGACGAACTGCGTTGTGCCCGCCCAGGCAAACAGGCTGATGATCGTATGTCGGCCTTGCGACAGGTCCAACCCGGCGATGACGCCCGCCCCGCCGTCCGGCAGGCCGATATGGATCAGTGCCGGGATGATCGTTCCTGCCGCCAGAACGGTGAGCGCCCAGGCTGCCAGCTTCCAACCCCGATAGGCGTCATTGGTGCTGGGCGGCAACAGCGACACTAGTTCGGCCACCAGACATATTCGTCGCCGGGTTCGGCCGTCTCGGCGCCGGTCTTGTCGATCGCGACCGGAATGTCCGTGGTCGATGCATACAGGGGCTGGCGCGCGCCGTCGAGGTGACGGTCCAGCAGGGCCTGCAGCTCTGCCACCTTGTCGGGCCGCGCCTGGGCCAGGTTGTTCGCCTCCGTCGGATCGGTGCTGAGATCGAACAGCCAGGTCTTCTTCTGCTTGCTGTCCACCTGCAGCTTCCAGCCGCCCGCCCGCACGACATGGTAATACCCGCTCTGCCAGAAGATCGCGTCGTCTGGCCGCTCCAGTCCGCCGGTGCCCTCTGCCAGAGGCAGCATGTTGCGCCCGTCGATCTCCACACCCGCGGGCAAGGTGGCCCCGGCTGCCGCGGCAAGGGTCGGCATCAGGTCGATATGTGCCACCGGTGTGTCGATCGTGGTGCCCGCGGGGATGTGCCCCGGCCAGCTGACAAACATCGGTACACGGATCCCGCCCTCGAACAGCGTGATCTTCCAGCCGCGATAGGGATCGTTGATGCCCGGCAGGCCGATATAGCCCGCGCCGCCATTGTCGCTGGAGAACACGATCAGCGTGTTGTCAGCGATCCCTTCCTCTTCCAGCTTGTCGACAATGCGGCCGACGCTGCGGTCCAGCGCATGCAGCATTGCGGCATAGACCCGCAGGTGATGCGGCTCGATATCGCCTACGGCCTCATAGTCTTCTCTGGTCGCCTGCAGCGGTGTGTGCACGCCCCAATGCGCAAGATACAGGAAGAAAGGCTGGTTCTTGTTCGCCTCGATCACCTTCAGCGACTCATCAGTCCAGTAGTCGGCGAGGTACCCGCCCGGCCTGAACGGCTTGCTGCCATTATAGGTCGTCTGGAAATCGCCACGCGCCCACAGGAACTTGTCAATCGGGTCGAAGTCCAGCTTGGCATTCACCACATCCGGATCATCCGCAGGCAGATGGAGCAGCCCGGTCATCAGCAGGCTTTCGTCAAAGCCTTGCGCATTGGGCGTGAACTCGCCGGCGCTGCCAAGGTGCCACTTGCCGATATGCACCGTGTGATATCCAGCCGTCTTCAACACTTCTGCAACGGTCACTTCCTCGCCGGGCAAGCCCTGGTTTTCGAAGTCAGGCGCCGCGTCTGCCGCCTTCTTGTCAAACACGACCTTGGGCAGTCCGCTGTCGGCTTCATTCGCGATCATCGACACGATCCGGCCCATGCCGTTCGGCGTGGGAGTGAACTCGAAGCCCGTCCGTGTGGGATAGCGCCCGGTCATCAGCATCGCGCGCGAAGGCGCGCAGGTGCCGGTGCCGGAATAGGCCGTCGAGAAGATAGCGCCGCGCGCCGCCAGCGCGTCGATGTTCGGCGTCGGCACGCG
>JBGSKU010000118.1:0-4203 GCA_041741055.1 Hyphomonas sp. | reverse complement strand
GCCTTCACGGCGGCCTCGAAACGCGGCTCGCCGGCTTCCTCGCCGACCAGCGGCTTGGTGACGATCTCGGCGCGGAAGCTGGTCATGTAGGGCGCGATGTCGAACCGGAACTGGCGCACCGCTTCGGGCACCGCCAGCTGGATGAGGCCATACGGCGCGTCATAGGCATCGTAGAGTTCCTGGACGACCGACCCTACCGAGCCGGTCGCCTGGCCGGTGTCGGGGTATTCCGCAAAGTCGTAACAGTCCTCGCGCTCGGCCGTGCCTTGCCGGGCGGCGGTGAACACCGTGCGGCGCGTGGCCAGGTCAATCAGGCGCGCGCGCACCTCCACGTCCACGATGTCCTTGACGCATTCTTCCTCGACGATGGCGCGGTGCTCGCAATCGAAGGGCGCGTCGTATTCGACACAGCGCTTCGACGTTTCATGGCGGATCTCGCCGCGATAGCCGGTGACTGCCACCTCGCCCTCATAGACGCCCTGCGGCTGGGCGGGGTCCAGCACCACAAACCAGGGCCGGCCTTCCAGCTCTGTGCTTTCGATCAGCGCGCCGAACTCGGCCTCCGCAATGTCCCCGGCAGGCCCCTCGAACCGGCCGGCAGCCACGTCGGTATAGTCCAGCGCTGCCGGGAAGTTCGGCGCGGCGCGGGCCGTATAGTCATAGCCGGGCGACTGGCAGGCCGCGACGAGGCCGATCAGGACAAAAGCCAGAAAGCGCATGAATCCATCCCCACTTAATCCACTGTTTAGACGTGACGCCCGTGCGCCGCTGCGTCAATGGTTGACGAAGTCGCCTGAGAGACCCAACTCCTCGCAAGCTGAAACAGGACACACACATGACGCGCACCCTCTTTACCCCCTTCAAGCTGAACGGACTCCAACTGAAAAACCGGATCGTGATGGCGCCGATGACGCGCTCCTTCTCGCCGGGCGGGATTCCGGGGGAAAATGTCGCGGACTATTACGCCCGCCGCGCGGAAGCCGATGTCGGCCTGATCGTCACCGAGGGCACCACGGTGCGCCGGGGCGGCTCGTCCAACGATCCGAACGTGCCGAACTTCTTCAAGCCCGAAGCGCTCGCCGGCTGGGCCCGGGTGGTCGAGAAGGTGCACGGGAAGGGCGGGGCGATCGCGCCGCAGATCTGGCACCAGGGCATGATGCGCAAACCGGGCACCGGCCCGTTCCCGGAGGCGCCGACCGACAGCCCTTCGGGTGTCACCCATTCCGGCAAGCAGGTGTTCGATCCGCCGACCAGCGCCGAGGTGGACGACATGGTGCTCGCCTATGCAGACGCGGCCGCAGAGGCCAAGACGCTTGGCTTCGACTCGGTCGAGATCCACGGCGCGCATGGCTACCTGATCGACGAATTCTTCTGGGACGTGATGAACAAGCGTACCGACCGCTATGGCGGCAGCCTGCCGGAGCGCGCGACCTTCGCGGCCGACATCATCCGCGAAATCCGTAAACGGACGGGTCCGGACTTCCCGATCATCCTGCGCTACTCGCAGTGGAAGCAGCAGGAATATACCGCGCGCCTCGCCACCACGCCGGACGCGCTGGAAGCCTTCCTCAAGGTGTTCGTGGATGCGGGCGTCGACTGCCTGCACGTCTCGCAGCGCCGCTACTGGGAGCCGGAATTCCCGGAGATCGACGGTGAGCACGGCCTCAACGGTGCCGGCTGGGCCAAGAAGCTCACCGGCCTGCCGACGATCACGGTCGGCTCGGTCGGCCTCAACGGCGACTTCGTCAACGCCTTCGCCGGGCAGGGCGCCCCGCAGCGCTCGCTGGATGATCTGGAAGCCCGCCTCGACAAGGGCGAGTTCGACCTCGTCGCCGTCGGCCGCGCGATCCTTCAGGACCCGGAATGGGCGAAGAAGATCAAGGAAGGCCGCTTCGCCGACCTCCAGGACTATGACGGCAAGGCGCTGGCGACGCTGTACTAGCGCCGCCGCGCACATCCAATCGGGTCCGGCCTGCGTATCGAAGGGACAAACCCTTGCAGACCGGACCCGACCCATGCGCTTTTCCAAACTTCTTGCGCCTGCGATGCTGGCCACCGCCGCCGGCACGGCAGGCTGCGCCACCTCCGACCGTCTCGCCCCGTTCGAGAGCGCGCCGAGGCAACTCGTGCTTGAGGAATATTTCGCAGGTGAGACGACCGCCTACGGATTGTTCGAAGACAGGTTCGGCAAAGTGCGCCGCCAGTTCAAGGTGGACATCACCGGCGTCGTGACCGGCGATCACCTGACCCTCACCGAACAATTCGAATATGATGACGGCGAGCGCGAAACGCGCGTCTGGGAAATCGACATCCTCGGCGGTGGCAAGTATCGCGGCACGGCGGGCGATGTGCCGGTGCCGGCCGTGGGGCAGGTGAGCGGCAATGCCTTCAACTGGAAATACAAGGTCGACCTGAAGGTCGGCAATTCCGTCTGGAATGTCGGCTTCAATGACTGGATGTTCCTGATGCAGGATGACGTCCTCATCAACCGCGCCTATGTCACCCGCTACGGCATCGAGATCGGCCAGGTCACGATCGCGTTCAACAAGAAATAATCACGCCTTGCCGTAGGCTTCCTTCAGCCAGGCCTTCACTTCGGCATCGACGTCTTTCGCGCTCTCCAGCTTGACCTTGTGCGTGCACATGGAGCCGGGCTTTTCGGGGATCAGCCGGTCCGTGCCGGGATGACCCTTGAGATTCAGGCCGAGATCAATCCGTGTCTTCGAAGCCGGCGTCGATACGGCGAAGTTCTTCGACCGCCGGAAAGCAACGCTTGTCTTCTTGGGCGAGATCTCGACATCCTTACCAAGTGTTTTGGTATAGGCTGCGATCGCATCGAAGATCGGGCGCGTGGCTGCCTTGCCGGCAAACTGGCCTGCCAGCAGGTCATCTTCCGGGGCGTCCAGTGTGCCCTTGGCGATGTGGCAGATCATGTTGGCATAGCCATGGCCGAGGCCATGCGTTTCTTTCAGAAGCTTCATTTGGTCGCCATGCTTTGCGATACCGCTTTTGCGGATAAGGTCCGCCCACTGATCAATAGACTTACCGGTATTCTTGAGCAGATTCGCCTTCATGGCTTCGAGCGGATCGGTAGATGATGCGGGCATGTGTTCCTCCCTTTTGTCCGGATTATTCGTAGCGGCCGGGCGGCCAATTCTCGATGCGGCAGACCTTCGGAATGGTGAAGTTCAAAAGCGGCCCCATGGCCATGATCATCTGCGCTGCGAATTTCGGCTTGCCGGTCTCGACCAGCGCCTTGAGGTTTTCTGTGATGAACACACCTCCTGGCACCATCGATTTCTCGGTTTTCGAGCCGGCTGGCACGCCGTCGGTGATCAGCGTGAATTCCGTGCCACCCTCGATCTCCTTCAACTCGTAAATGACCGTACACGGCGCATCCGGATACTGGGTGAACTTCATCGTGTGAGCATAGCGGTGGGGCGGGGAGAAGTCGAGCACCTCGCCCGCGACGATGGCGAACTTTCGGTCCGCCGAGACCATCCGCATCGGCTTGCCCTTCGCGAGGCTGCCTTCGGCGTCACACACCGCGCCGAAGAAGAAGGGGAGGACCGTGTCGGTCTTCACCAGCGTGTCCCAGACGACGCGGATCGGCGCCTCGATGGTGACGCGGTATATAGCGCGCGGGGCGAGGCCCGGCTTCGGGGCGGTCTCGTTCATTCCCTCGTCTCCTTGCGGGCCGCCGCCTCGGCGGCGAATTTCAGGCCGGTGACCCGGCGGGCAAAGTGTTCCGTATGTTCACCCAGCCAGCGGTCTTGGATCATCTGCAGCGGCGCGGCATTGAGCCAGAGGCGGCGCAGGCGCCCCTCCTTCTCGCTGATCACGAGGCCGGCATGTTCGAGCACGGTGATGTGGTTCATCACGGCGATGCGGCTGACATCGAACCGGCTGGCGAGTTCGCCAACCGGCAGCCCGGGCTCGGCCTTCAGGATGTCGAGGATGCTCCGGCGGCTCTCATGCGAGAGCGCGCTGAACACCGCCGACATAACCTGATCAGTAAACATGTAATTACATAATTACATATGGGCGCGGGAGTCAACACTTGTTGTCGCAGCACGGAAGGTGTCAGGCGGGCGGGTGGCTGCTATACGTTCCCGATGAGTTCCAATCCGAATCGTCTTCCCATCAGCCAGATGGCCGCCGCGCGGGCCCCCGCGCCAGCGGCGGATGGCGCGGCCTACCTGC
>JBGSKU010000117.1:0-3123 GCA_041741055.1 Hyphomonas sp. | reverse complement strand
CATCGGCGGCGGCGTCTCGGGCACCCATGCGGCAGAAATCGCCGTGGGCATGCGCGCCGACGTGACCGTGTTTGACCGAAACAATGTCCGCCTTGCTCAGCTCGACGAGCAGTTCCGTGGCAGCCTCAAGACGATGTACTCGACCGCGCACGCGCTGGGCGAGGCCATCAAGGACGCCGACCTGGTCATTGGCGCCGTGCTTATCCCGGGCGCGGCGGCACCGAAGCTGATCAGTCGCGATCAGCTGAAGACCATGAAACCCGGCGCCGTGCTCGTGGACATTGCCATCGACCAGGGCGGCTGTTTCGAAACGAGCCATGCCACGACGCACGAAGACCCGATCTACGACGTGGACGGAATACTTCACTATTGCGTCGCCAACATGCCGGGCGCGGTGCCGCGCACCTCGACCTATGCGCTGAACAACGCCACTCTGCCCTTCGTGATGCAGATCGCGAACAAGGGCGCGCGCGCCGCGATTAACGCCAACCGCCATCTCGCCAACGGCCTGACCGTCGACCAGGGCACCATCGCCCACAAACTCGTCGCCCGCGACCTGGGCGAGCCCTATGTACGGCCGGACTGGTTGAACGTGGCTTTCACTTGACGGCTTGATCCGGACACAGCCGGATCATTCAGGGCGGCGCCTGCGCGCCGAAGTCTGCATAGGTGTTATAAGGCAGGCGTGGGATGAAAGGACGTCCCCGCCGCAATAGATGGCATTGATGCCGGACCCGACGTGAAACGCAGGAGACTCCCATGATCGAGCTCATCATCGACAAGCGCACTCGTGACCTTGGCGGCGGATTCGAGGTTGGCCGCGTGCTGCCTTTCGCCAAGCGGCGCATGGTCGGCCCGTTCATCTTCTTCGACCAGATGGGGCCGGTGGATTTCGCGCCCGGCATCCCGCGCGAGCTGGATGTGCGCCCACATCCGCATATCGGCCTCTCCACCGTGACCTATCTCTATTCCGGCGCGATGACCCACCGCGACAGCCTGGGCTTCAAGCAGGAGATCAAACCGGGCGCCGTGAACTGGATGACCGCCGGCAAGGGCATCACGCATTCCGAGCGGCTCGAATACGCCCGCATGAACGGTGCCCACATGCACGGCATCCAGGCCTGGGTGGCGTTGCCGAACGAAGCGGAGGAAACAGATCCGGGCTTCTGGCACCATCCCGCCGAGAGCCTGCCGACCTGGACGGAACCCGGACTCCGCGGACGGATCATTGCGGGTGCTGCCGAGGGGCTTGATGCCGGTGTGAGGGTGCACTCTCCGCTGTTCTACATGCACCGGGAGATGGACGCTGGCGCGTCGCGCGGCGTGCCCGCCGAGTATCCTGAACGGGCGGTCTATGTGACGACCGGCTCTGCCGAGATCGATGGACAGGTGCTGAACGCGGGCCAGATGGCCGTACTCGGCAAAGGCGATGTGCGCGTCATGGCGCGCGAGCCCTCCACCGTAATGGTGCTCGGCGGCGAACCGATTGGCGAACGCTTCATCTTCTGGAACTTCGTGTCCTCTTCAAAGGATCGACTGGAGCAGGCCAAGTCCGACTGGAAACAGGGCCGCATGAAACTACCGGACGGCGACACTGAAGAATTCACGCCGCTGCCGGAAGGCTGAGGCCCAACAGGACAACCGATATGAAGACCGAAACCGTCACGTTTCCGGGCGCCGCAGGGCAGACCTTGTCCGGCCGGCTTGAGCGGCCGGTGGGCGTACCCCGCGCCTGGGCCGTATTTGCGCATTGCTTCACCTGCGGCAAGGAATCGGCGGCGGCCACGCGGGTCTCCCGCGCCCTCGCCACGCATGGCTTTGCGGTGCTGCGTTTCGATTTCGCCGGCATCGGCCATTCGGACGGCGCCTTCGCTCAAACCACCTTCTCATCCAACGTGGACGATCTGGTTGCCGCGGCAGACTTCATCCGCTCCGCCTACGGACCTCCCTCTCTTCTCATCGGGCACAGTCTCGGCGGCGCAGCGGTGCTGGCGGCGGCGGGGCGTATCAAAGACGCTGCAGCCGTTGTGACCATCGGCGCGCCGGCGGATGTGGCGCATGTGGAGCAGAACTTCGCTGAAGCTGTCGACGCGATCGAAGCGCATGGCGCAGCGGATGTAAAACTGGGCGGCAAGCCGTTCACCATCAGCCGCGACTTCCTGCAGGACATTCGCAACCAGCCTCAGCTGGACCGCATTGCGGCGCTGCGCAAAGCCCTGCTGATCCTGCACGCGCCCGGCGACAGCGTCGTCGGCATCGAGAATGCAACCATCGTGTTCCGGGCCGCGAAACACCCCAAGAGCTTCGTCTCGCTGGACAAGGCCGACCATTTCCTGACCCGCCCCGAAGATGCGGCCTATGCCGCCGATGTGGTTGCCGGCTGGTCGGCGCGCTATGTACCCATGCCGCCTATGCCCGTGCACCCCGAAGGTCATGTGGTCGCCGAAGAGACCGGTGATGGTCTGTATACGAATCTTGTTCATTCCGGACAGCACATGATCCTCGCCGACGAACCGAAGGATGTCGGCGGCCAGGATCTGGGCCCCTCGCCTTACGATCTGCTCGCCGCCAGCCTCGCGGCTTGCAAGTCGATGACGATGCGCATGTACGCGAACCAGAAAAAATGGGACGTGACACGCATTGCCGTCACCGTGAAGCACGACAAGATCCACGCGGCCGACTGCGCCGACTGCGAGACTCGCGAGGGCAAGATCGACCAGTTCACGGTCTCCATCACGCTCGAAGGCAATCTTGACGACGCCCAGCGCGCGCGGATGATCGAGATTTCCGGTAAATGCCCGGTCCATCGCACGCTGTCAGGCGAAGTGAAGATCCGGACCCATGTGATTGCTTGAATCCCCCCGGACCGCATGCTCCACTTCGCGGACCGGCAAGAGTCATTGTCTCATCCTGCGCCTTCATTCGGTCCCCCGGACCGAATGCTCCGCTTCGCGGACCGGCTTGGATGGTGCGGGCGGCCGGGATTGAACCGGCATGACCTTGCGGCCGAGGGATTTTAAGAGGGCTAGAATGCCTTTTGCAAACACTTGCAGAAAGGCATAAAAAATGGCGAAAACCCCTATATATCAGAGCGTTGCGAACTGTCAGCCTAAGGACATGACT
>JBGSKU010000116.1:0-2715 GCA_041741055.1 Hyphomonas sp. | reverse complement strand
CCCATCGGGTATTCCTTGCCGGTGTTGATCGGCAGTTCGGTCGAGTCGAACGAGTAACCGGTATTGTGCGGCTCCAGCGACCAGCGCACGTCATCGAACACGAAGAACTCGGCTTCCGGACCGAAGTAAACCGTGTCGCCCACACCGGAGGCCTTCACATAGGCTTCGGCTTTCTTGGCCGTGGTGCGCGGATCGCGGTTGTAGGCCTGGCCCGAAACCGGATCGAGCACGTCGCAGATCACGGCAAGTGTCGGCTGCTGGAAGAACGGATCGACGATCGCGGTGGACTGGTCCGGCATCAGGAGCATGTCGGACTCGTTGATGGCTTTCCAGCCGGCAACCGACGATCCATCGAACATCTGGCCTTCGGAGAAGAAGTCTTCGCCAACCATGCCCTTGTGGAACGTCACATGCTGCATCTTGCCGCGCGGATCGGTGAATCGAAGGTCGACATACTGGATGTCTTCATCCTTCATTTTTTTATAGAGTTCATCAGCCATGGGGTCTGCCTTCTCGTGAGCTGCTTGTGCTGTCTGATAGGTCGGCGCGCGGGGCGCCAGCCGGAAGTCTAGAGTGCTGCGTCGCCGGTTTCACCCGTGCGAATCCGCACAGCATCAATAACGTCGGAAACGAAGATCTTGCCATCGCCGATCTTGTCGGTGTGGGCTGCTTTCTTGATGGCATCGACGGCGCCTTCGACCGCGCTGTCCGCCAGGACGACTTCGATCTTCAGCTTTGGCAGGAAGTCGACGACGTATTCCGCGCCGCGATACAGTTCCGTGTGGCCGCGCTGGCGACCGAAGCCCTTGGCTTCGATGACAGTCATGCCCTGAAGGCCGATTTCCTGAAGGGCTTCCTTCACGTCGTCGAGCTTGAATGGTTTGATGATGGCTTCGATCTTTTTCATGCGTGGTTCTCCCCAGCCGCCCGGTTAAGATTTCATCCGTGCGTATGGGGTGTTGGGATCAGTGGCGATAGGTAGACGCGGGAGTCGCGCGTCCTGCGCGCTGCATGGTAAATATTCGGGCGGATCGGCCTAAAAATTAGGCAGCGTTTCTGGGCGAGGTTTTCCAAAATAATGACGCCTGCGTCACTTTTCAGTAGGTTGTGTGCGTGATATTCACAGGACGCAAACCGGAGCTGTTGCTGATGACTGCTGAAATCTTCGTCCATCCTGAGCGAAAGCCTGCCGCGTTCCGCCCACTCAAGGCATGGGCGCATATGCAGAAGCTGATCGCGAACAAGGAAGACACCGAGCAGGTGTTCCACATCATCGAAGCGCTGAACGGCCGCTCGTTCGAGCGCAATTTCTGGGCGTTTGCCGAGACGCCTGCCGGCAAGCGCCTGCTGGCCGAGAAACCTTATCTGCCGCCAGTCCTGGACGACCACAGCTGGATCCGCGAGCTGCCCGAGGGCACCGTCGGGCGGGCCTATATCGAGTTCATGGAGCGCGAAGGCCTGACGGCGCAGGGCCTCGTCGACGAGAGCGAGAAATACCGCTCCAAAGCCAGCGAGTTTGAAGACGACATGCTGTGGTATGGCAACCGCCTGCGCGACACGCATGACCTGTTCCATGTGCTGACGGGCTACAACCGGGACGCGCTGGGCGAAGCCTCGCTGCTCGCCTTCACCTACAGCCAGCAGCCCGGCCTCGGCGTGCTCTTCATTTCCTTCATGGGGTGCCGCACGATTGCCAAGCACGCGCCCAAGGGCGCGCGAATCATGGACTGTTTCCGGGAAGGCAAGCGCAACGGCGCCAAGGCCGGACGCATCATCCAGGAAGACATCATGGCCCTGATGCGCGAGCCGCTGGACGTTGCCCGCGCCCGCCTCGGCATCGAGAAGCCGGTCGTCTACCGCGAAACGCTGAAACTGATGTCGCAGCATGGCTACACGCCCACCCTGCAGCCGCAGGACCTGTCGGCTGAGCCGGTCGCCGCGTGATCTATCTCATCCGACACGGTGAAGCGGCCGCCGGCTGGGGCGACCATCCCGATCCAGGCCTCAGCGATCTGGGCGCTCGCCAAGCTGCCGCCGTCGCCGAAATCCTCGGTGGGCAGGCCATCCAGCACGTCATCTCGAGCCCCATGCAGCGCTGCCGGGAGACCTCGGCGCCGCTGTCGGCCAAACTCGGGCTCGGCGCGGCCATCGCGCCCGAAGTCTCGGAAATCGCAACGCCCGCGAACACGTCTGACCGCGTCTCGTGGCTGCGCGCTGTCATGGCTGGCACATGGACCGAAGCGGGCCCGGACTATGTCGGATGGCGCGCCAATATGGGTGCCTTCGTCAGCTCCCTTCCCGCAGGCACGGCGGTCTTCTCGCACTTTGTGGCCATCAACGCGCTTTGCGGCCTGCTGGAAGGAGATGACCGCGTCACGGTCTTCCGCCCCGGCCACTGCTCGGTAACCCGGCTGGACATGAAAGACGGCCGCCTGCGCGTCGCAGAATACGGAAGCGAATCCGCTACCCGCGTGCTATGAGCCGCCCTCATGGGCAGACCAATTCTCACCCCGCAGGAAATGCGTCTCGCTGAGCAGGCGGTTTTCGATGCCGGCACCAGCAGTTTTGACGTCATGCAACGCGCCGGTGAAGCGGTGGCGGAATTCGTGCACGCGCATTCGCCGGATGGCGACATCCAGGTCCTGTGCGGGCCGGGCGGCAATGGCGGCGACGGCTTCATCGCAGCAGCGGGCCTCGCCAAGCGCTGGCGCAAGG
>JBGSKU010000115.1:0-4133 GCA_041741055.1 Hyphomonas sp. | reverse complement strand
GCCTGAGCGCCTTGCCGCCCGCTGACCCAGGCCGGCTCCACTCGTTTGAAAAGTTACACCGGCCTGGACCAGCTATCATAGCTTAGGTGGGGTCAATTTTGGACGCCGATAGGGGGTCAATTTTGCGCGCCGATTGACAATCTATGGCGGCAAGCGCCTTCGGACGACGGCCTAGCTCGAACGGACACCCCTGTCTGCGCGGCGCAAACAGCCACGCTGGTGATCAGGCAAAGCGCCATGAGCGAACGGGAGTTAATTTTCATAAAGGGATGCCTGCCCGTTCGAGGCTATTTTCAGTTTAGTCCCGTTCATTTTTCGAAATCAGCCCGGAAAATCGCTTATGTAACGGCAGTATGAATAATTATCACGCATCTGAAGTGCGAGATAATTATTGACATCCGATCTGGAGTCATCTAATTATTCCGCATCTGAAGTGCGGAATAATTAGAAAAATGCTCTACCTTGTCGGTGAAAACATCGATCGGCTGACAGCCCATCAAAAAGCGCAGGCCGGCGACCTCGTCCAGATAATAAGGGGCGTGTACGTCGACGCGGCCGACGACGCCGATCAGGTGCTGAGGGCGTATGCGATCCGCATAGCCGCCTATCTATACCCGAACGCCTACCTGTGTTCGGCCAGTGCCGTTGATCTTGCCCCAACGCCGGATGACCGCGTGTTCCTCGCAGGGCGGCGCAATCAGAGAACCCGGCTGCGGGCTCTCGAGATCGTGCAAACCCTCGCGCCGGCTGCTCCCTCGCTCGATCGGGCAACGGTCGGAGACCAGATGGGTGAATTCACACTGCGCGTCTCGTCACCCGAACAGCGCATGCTGGAAGCATTCCGCCTCAGAAGCGAGCAGGCGAATGCCCTCACCGAGCCCATGCGCCGGGCGATTGCTGATCGCCTGATCGCAGAACATGGCTCGGCCGATCAAGCCGCAGATGCCCTTTGGCGCCTTGCCCGGGCCAACCATTGGATCAGGGAAGGAGAAGCTGCGGAGCGCTATCTCAAAGCAAACCGGCCGGGGACGCGGCCCGTCACCAACCTCGCCGCGTTCAGCCTCAATATAGCCTGGCATGGAGACGTGATCGGCAAACTCTTCCATGACGGGCATGAATGGCGCTGGCAGCCCGGCAAAGCGGCGGCGCCCGCTCTGATACGCGACCCGGTGCCCGGCGCATTGCCGCCTTTCATCGAGTCGCTCCTGCCGGAAGGGTGGCTTGCCCGGATCCTCAAAGATGAAGATCCGCGCGCGGCGCTGCGTCATGGCAGGCGGTATATGTCGAACATCACCATCGCGGAAACCGCTGCCGAACTAAAAAGTCTGCCCGCAGATGTGCTCGAGGGACGCCTGGCAGCTTTCGCCGCGAGCGGTGTTTTTCAGGGGACATATTCGGGACCGCAGCGTGTTCTGCTTGACGAGACGTTTGAAGCCAATCTGGCGCGGATCTACGCAGAACGCACAACGCCGCGCCTCTCCGGCGTGCAGATCAAGGCGCCGATGTTCCTGAATGCGCAGGGCGAACTTCGTCCGGCTACGGATGAGCCGTTTACGCATATCCTGAAACCTGCTGGCACATCCGGCTTCGAGCATATGCCGGTTGTGGAGTGGCTATGCCTTACGCTTGGACGCGCCGCAGGATTTGCGGTGCCGGACTTCGCCCTGGTGCCAATGCCGCAGGACATGGCGCCGGCGCTTCTGATCGAACGCTTCGACATTCGCCAGACACCCCAGGATACGGCCCGCTTTGTTCTGGAGGATTTCAGCTCAATTCTGGGGCTTCGGTCGGAAGATAAGTATCAGGGCACGATTGAGCGGGCCGCGCGCGCACTGAGGCCGCTCTCAACTCGACCGGAAGAAGACCTGCTGACCTTGTTCGAACGGGCGGCCTTTGCCTGGCTGGTCGCGGATGGCGACATGCACCTCAAGAATATTGCGTTGCTCAAAACAGCGCCTGCGACCGGGCGTGCCTTCGACAGCGTCCGTATGGCGCCGCTCTACGATACACTGACGACGCGGGTCTTCCCGGGGTATTCGAATGACCGCATGGCTCTGAAACTGTCAGGAAAAGACGATGGTCTGACGGCGCGCGACTTTACCGCCCTGGCGCGCACAATGGATATCCTTCAGGGTCGGGCCCGCGCGTCGCTCTTGCGCCTCACCGGCGCGCTGAAATCTACCGTGTCCGATCTCAAGCTGCCGGCGTTGGTCGAGTCGAGGCCGACCGCGCTGGAAGTTACCGCCAGAGTGAAAGACATTGTGGCGGCGCGCGCCGAGGCACTTGAGGCTCAGACAGAGGCCCTTTGAGGATCGGCGGCCTCCGTAACAGAGCGCCCCAGGGGCATCAACCGGAGCCCGCGCTGGACTTAACGTTCGCTCTGATCGATTTCAGAAAGATCGAGGCGCGCCGTCTCACGCCGCCTGAGCGGTCATGCTGCGCGGCGTACTTCAGCGCTTCGACCCTTCCTGAAATTTGTGGCAACTGCGGATCAGCGCTTCGGCGGCGACCAGGCGGACAGCGGCGAGGGTACCTGGTCTTCGCCGAATATCTTCCTGGCAAAGACGCGTTCCCGGACGTGAGAGGCATGAATATGCCTGCGCATAATCTGTGCGATCTGGGTGCGCTCGGTGTTCGGCCCGCCTTTCTGCCGGAGAAGCAGGCGGGCCGTGTTCTGGTAATCCAGGTCAAAGTCCCGCTCGTCGACAACAAGCTGGATTGCGGCTTTCAGCTCGGATGGGCCGATTCCTCCTTCGGGCTGTTTTGGGGTATTTCCACGTGGAAGCGGAGCCGCTTCTGGGCCGCTGCCTGATGGTGATGTTTATGTATCGCGATGGGCAACCACGATTCACATAGCTGTCTAAGAAGGAGATATCCTGTCTATCGCCTGGCCGCTTCAGAATTCCGCGACCGCTTCCTTCTGAAGGACGGTATGCGCCTGATGGCTCAGTGCGGGATTGTGCCAGCCAGCGCTGCATCCTCCAGGGCCAGCCAGTCCCGCGCGGGCAAGCCCAACGTCATGTCCAGAAACATCGGCCCGATGGACCACATCCGCTTCGAGCGGGCGTTGGCGAGCACCACAATGCCGGTATTCCGGTCTGGCAGCAGCATGATCTGCGCCGCATAGCCGTCCACTGACCCGCTATGGGCAACCACGGTCTGCCCGGCATAGTCATAAACCCGCCAGCCGAGCGCATATTGGGAGGCACTGAGATCCGGCAGCGCCTCGCGCATGCGCCGTGTCTCGGACGGGGTGGCGACCTGCGGCGCGTGGATGAGGTCCAGTACCTCTTGCGGCAACACCTCCGGCGCGTTGCCGAGCTGCGCCTTCAGCCACTGTGCCATGTCATTGATCGAGGCATTCACGCCGCCGGCTGCCGGCGTCGTATAGTAGGGCAGCTTCACCTCGATCCGGGTCCACGGGTTTGGCGGCAGGTCCGGATCGGTCTGGCGTTTGCGATTGTGCGGGCGCGCCCAGTTCCCGCCCGCTACCAGTCCGTCGAGCCCATAGCTCGCCGTCTTCATCCCGAGCGGCTTGAAGAGTTTTTCTCCAACAAGGTCGGCATAGGCCTCCGAATAGGCGCGCGCCAACGCCCGCGAGGAAAGATCGTAGAGGATGTTCTGGTAGGCGTAGCAGTCCGAGACCGGGCAGATCGATTTGACCTTGCGGTATTTCGGCAGGATCGCGTTTGGCGCAGTGCCCGCTTCCAGCAGGTTGTCGAAAGCGTTCGGCGGCAGGCTCGTCCGGTGGCTCAGAATGTCGGCCAGGGTCAGCGACTTTTCCGCCCCGCCCGGCAAAGCCAGCTCCGGGGCGAACGCGGTGACCGGTTCGTCCAGTGACAGCCGGCCCTCGGAGACAGCGAGGCCCACCAGGCTGGAGGCGAACCCCTTCGAAAGCGAGGCCAGACGGAACAGCGTGTCGGGATTGACCGCCTCGCCGTTGCCGGTCTCGGTTTCGCCATAAGTGCGCAGGAACGCGACCTCTCCGCCGCGCACGACAGCGACCGCCAGTCCGACGAAATCCCCGGTCTCCATCGCCTTCTGCAGGTTCGCATCAAGGCGCAGCATCTGCGTCTCGGCAACCAGTTCCGGTGAGGCGAGCGGGGCGAGCGCCGCGCGCTGGAACGCGTCCG
>JBGSKU010000114.1:0-8600 GCA_041741055.1 Hyphomonas sp. | reverse complement strand
GCGCAGTTCGCGTCAGCGCCTGTCGCCGCAATCCTGCCGACGGCACGTGTGTCGGCGGCCGCCGACGAGACGCGTGCGCCGGAGCGTCAGCTGCGATTGTGGACCGGTCCGCCAGAGCGGACGCTTGTGACCCTGAAGGTCAAAAATCTGAACTGAACAGTGGACCAGCTGCGCACAAGGCGCAGTCGCTTTCGGCATGCCTGAAAGCGCAAAATCCGCGGCGCAAGATGCTCGCGCCACAGCCACTTCAGTTCAGGAAATCTCTCGATGAATACTCGTATCAAAGCCATCTTTTTCGCGTCGTCCTTGATGGCGGGCGCCATGAACCCGGCCTATGCCGAAACCAATCCAAACGCACACGATCACGGCTCAATGGCCCAAGCCGACGAAGGTCGAGGCGACCATATGATCGAAGGTATAGGCTCAATTGTAGCCATCAACGCGTCGGCGCATCGCGTCGGCCTCGATCATGCGCCGGTGCCTGCGCTCAATTGGCCGGCCATGCGGATGGCGTTCACGGTAAGCGAAAACGTGGATCTCGGCGCCTTCAAAAAAGGCGACAAGGTCCAGTTCACACTGCATCGCGCAGAGCGGGGCGCCTATCCGATTGTCGAGCTGTGCCTGTCGTACTCTGACAAGGTTGTGCCCCGCCTGTGCGCACCGTCGAATGACGATGGTTTTGCCGCAGACCATTCCGGCCATTGAGCCCCGGCTGAACATCCATTTCCAGAAAGGCTGATCTGATGATCCGGATTTCCCTCAGCGCCGCTGTCGGGTGCTTGTTGCCATGAAACTCAAAAGCCCGATCCTTTTTCTTGCCGGTCCAGCAGCTGCTGCACTTCTGGCAGGTTGCACAAGTGTACCTAGCGACCTGGGCCAACGTGACGTCTCCGATCTCGCGACCGAGAGGGGACTTGAGCCGTCCTTGCTTTCGCCAATGGATGGGGAGGCAGCAAAAGCGGCACTTCTGTCAGGGCCGCTGACCCTGGAATCTGCGGTCCGCATTGCCCTGACGCACAATCCGGACCTTCGAGACCGGTATGCGGCCCTGGGGCTTGCGGCGGCGGATGTCTATGAGGCGGGCCGGGTCCGCAATCCCGTCTTGTCCGCATCCGCATTGTCGTCCGATGCCGCAGGCGACGGCACCAAGACAGCGTTCGGGCTCGTGGGATCGTTCGTGGATATGGTTACGCTGCCGGCCCGGTCGCGCTACGCAAAGACCGAGTTCGAGGCGGTAAAGCAGGATCTGGCAGGCGCGGTGCTCGATACTTCGGCCAATGCCAGCGCGGCGTATTTTGCATATGCAGGTGCACGGCAGACTTTTGCGCTGCGGGAACGGATTGCGAAAGCTGCGACGCTTTCTGCAGACCTGGCTCAACGGTTCAGCGATGCCGGCAACATCACGCCGCGCGAGCTCGCGGTTGAACAGGCCGCAGCTTCGGAAGCGCGGCTCGCCGCTCTGGACGCCGCCGCCATGTTGGCGGAAGCCCGCAATCGTCTCGGGGCCGTACTTGGCGTGTCGACAGGCGAAGCGTGGGATGTTCCTGCTCAGCTGCAGGCACTGCCGGAAGTCGAAACGGATCTGCCGGAGTATATCAACCTCGCTCGCGTGAACCGTCTCGATGTTTCGGCGGCGCGCCTTCGCGCAGGTGCGCTTGCGGATCGAGCGGGCGTGACGGACTGGTCAAGCTGGCTTGGACCCTTGGATGTCGGCGTGGAGTTCGAGCGCGAGACGGACGGGACCAGGCTTACGGGTGGCGGGATCGAGTGGGAGATTCCCATCTTCTCGCAGAACCGGGATCAGCGGATGCGCGCGAATGCCGAGCTTGAGCGGGCTGTGACCGAAGTTGCACGCGCAACCCTCGCGTCGGACAATGATGTGCGGCTGGCCTACACAGCGATGACCAATACGCGGGCGCGGGCGGAAGAGTACCGGGACCGTCTCATTCCGGCGCGAGTGGCCGCCTCGCAGCGCGCCCAGGAAGAGCAGAATTACATGCTCATCGGCGTTTTCGAGGTCGTCTCGATCCGCGAGCAGGAGTTCGATGCCTACCAGGGCTATCTTGAAGCCATTCGCGATTATTGGTTGGCGCGCACCGAACTCTCCCGCGCAACCGGAACTGCCATGCCCCTTTCGGAACCATCGTATGGTGATGTCCTGAATGTTGAGGATTTTACCCGTCCGGCGCCGGCGATGAGCATGGACCATGGGCTTCATGGGGGGCATGACATGTCGGGGATGGACGGGCTTGAGGGCGTCGATGCGTCCAGCCACGACATGACCGGGCTGGAAGAGATGGAAAGCATCGAGCCGCCCGCACACGATATGATGGACATGCCTGGCATGGATCATTCCGGCCATGAGCAGGACTCAACGACAGAAAAACCTGAAGAAAGGGAAACGCCATGACGTCGCGCCGTGAATTCCTGACTTACGCCGCTACGGGCGCCGCGGTAATGGCGGGCGCCTCCAAGACGCTTGCGCAAACGGCTGGGACCGACGACGCGCTCCATGAAATCCCTCCAAACCCGGACAAGCGCTATACGCCTGTTCGGACGCTGAATGGCTGGACGTTGCCCTACCGCCTGGTCGACGGCGTGAAGGAGTTTCATCTGGTTGCAGAAGAGGTGGAGCACGAATTCGCGCCGGGCAGTGTTGCCAAGTGTTGGGGGTATAATGGATCGACGCCCG
This sequence comes from Hyphomonas sp., assembly GCA_041741055.1. Lineage (GTDB taxonomy): Bacteria > Pseudomonadota > Alphaproteobacteria > Caulobacterales > Hyphomonadaceae > Hyphomonas. Next base: position 5,908 of record JBGSKU010000114.1, on the reverse strand, counting down.
GACCAACTCTTGAAGCTGTCGAAGGCGACCGGGTCCGCATTCTGGTCACGAACCGTTTGCCGGAACACACGACCATCCATTGGCACGGCCTAATCCTGCCGAGTGGTATGGATGGTGTCGGTGGATTGTCACAGCCGCAGATCGGCCCGGGGGAGACGTTCGTCTACGAGTTCACGCTGATGCAGCATGGCACGCATATGTATCATCCGCATGCCGACGAAATGGTCCAGTTAGCAGTTGGCATGATGGGCATGTTCATCATCCACCCGAAGACTCCCAGCGTGCCACGCGTTGATCGCGACTATTGTTTCATCACGCACAATTGGGCGCTGCATCCGGGAACCTACCGGCCTGACCCTGCCGTGATGCAGGAATTCGATCTCTGGACGTTCAACAGCAAAGTGTTTCCTGCGATTGAGCCGCTGGTCGCACGTACGGGCGAGCGGGTGCGGATCCGGATCGGAAACCTGTCGATGTGGAACCATCCGATCCACCTGCATGGTGTCCAGTTCCAGGTCACGGGATCCGATGGCGGGCGCTGGCCTCAGTCGCAATGGCGTTCGGAGGTCACGGAGGTCGTTGCGGTCGGGCAGGCGCGTGATATCGAGTTTGTCGCTGTGCCGGGCGATTGGGCGCTTCATTGCCATATGTCCCATCACACGATGAACGCCATGGGTCACGATGTTCCGAACACGCTGGGCGTCGATCAATCGGGGATCGGAGAAGAGTTGCAGGCGCTTCTGCCGGGCTTCATGCCGATGGGGCAGAATGGGATGGCTGAACATCAGGATCACACTGATGCGGGCCACAAGGGTCCGCCGAATACGCTCGCGATGATGACCGGCAAAGGTCCGTACGGGAACATCGAGATGGGCGGCATGTTCACGGTGGTGAAGGTTCGTGACGATATCAAGCCGGGCGATTTCAGTGATCCGGGCTGGTATAAGGCGCCGCCGCGGACGATCGCCGCGCGCATCAGCACGGATCCAGATTTCGGAAATCCCGTCCGCAGAAAATGAAGTCACGGGTCAAAAAATGGATCGGAGCACTATACCCCATGGGGGTATAGTGCTATGGTGATGTCCTGATCGCTTGGCTCAAGCAAGGACATCATCATGGAACATTCCCATCACAAACATGGACCGTCAGCGCACGCTGACCATGCATGCTGTCACGGCGCGGACGCGCCAGGTACTGCAGACAAGTCCTATGATCACGTGCCCGCAGACTATTCGGGTACCGTCTGGACGTGTCCCATGCATCCACAGGTGCGGGAAACATCAAACACCGGATGCCCGATCTGCGGAATGTCGCTTGAGCCAGAAACGGTTTCGCTCGACGAGGACACGCACGAACTGGACGACATGACCCGTCGCTTCTGGATCAGTGCAGCACTCGCGTTGCCGCTGCTTGTGATTGCCATGGCGGACATGATCCCGGGCAAGCCGCTAGGCGCCATCACGCACGCTTCCTGGTCGGGCGTGCTGCAGATGGTTCTGGCGACGCCGGTGATTGTCTGGGGCGCCGCGCCATTCTTTGTCCGCGCCTGGAGATCCGTGATCGCGCGCAGCCCTAACATGTTCACTCTGATCGCGCTTGGTGTTGGTGCGGCATACGGATTCAGTCTGGTCGCCACTTTCGCGCCTGACCTGTTTCCGGAGAGTTTCCGGGCGCATGGGGGGCAAGTTGGTGTCTACTACGAGGCCGCCGCCGTCATCACGACGCTGGTCCTTCTGGGACAGGTACTTGAATTGCGAGCGCGCAGCGCAACGTCTGGCGCCATCCGCGCGCTACTGAAGCTGACGCCGCCAGTTGCCCGCATCATTCGCGATGATGGTTCGGAAGAGGACATCGACCTCGAACACGTTCATCCGGGTGACAGGCTTCGTGTGCGGCCGGGCGAAAAAGTGGCTGTGGATGGCGAGGTTCTCGAAGGACGTTCCAGTGTGGATGAGTCCATGATCAGTGGAGAGCCTATTCCAGTTGAAAAAGGCGCCGGAGACCGCCTCACCGGTGGAACGGTGAATGGCACCGGTAGTCTGATAATGTCTGCCACGCGTGTTGGTCAGGACACGGTGCTCGCGCAAATCGTCCGAATGGTCGCTGAGGCGCAACGTTCCCGCGCGCCCATTCAGCGATTGGCCGATACCGTCTCAGCCTGGTTTGTGCCGGCAGTGATTGCGGTCTCAGTGATAACCTTCATCGTTTGGGCCGTGTTCGGTCCGGATCCGGCGTTGGCCTATGCGTTCGTCAACGCTGTGGCCGTCTTGATCATCGCTTGCCCCTGTGCGCTGGGGCTCGCAACGCCCATGTCGATCATGGTTGGAACGGGCAAAGGCGCTCAAAGCGGCATCCTCATCAAGAATGCTGCGGCCCTCGAGACGATGGAAAAAGTCACCACGGTCATCGTCGACAAGACAGGTACGTTGACGGAAGGCAAACCCAAGCTGGTGACGATCGAGACTGCCGGTGATTTGAGTGCGGACGAGTTTCTCTCCCGTGTGGCGGCCGTCGAAGCCGGCAGCGAACACCCTCTTGCAGAGGCGATCGTGAATGGTGCCAAGGCGCGAGGCATCACGATTGCCCGTGCAACGGACTTCAATTCGATCACGGGAGAGGGCGCTGAAGCGCTGTTGAACGGACACAAGGTAGCCATCGGAAATTCGAAAATGATGAAGCGGGTTGGCGCGTACGATGAAACGCTGGCGCTTCAGGCAGACGCCCACCGCAAGAAGGGTCAGACCGTCATGTTTGTCGCCATTGACGGCAAGGCGGCCGGGCTGATCGGCGTTGCAGATCCCATCAAGGCGACTGCGCATGAAGCGATACGGCGTCTTCACGCGCAACGCCTGAAGGTGGTGATGTTGACAGGGGACAACGTGTCTACGGCTGAGGCTGTCGCGCGGGAGTTGGGAATTGACCAGATTCATGCCGACGTCTCGCCATCGGACAAGAACCGGATCGTCCGCGAGCTTCGCGGTCAAGGTGCAGTGGTGGCCATGGCAGGCGACGGCATCAATGATGCGCCCGCACTCGCACAAGCCGATGTCGGGATTGCTATGGGAACCGGCACGGACGTGGCAATGGAAAGCGCAGGGATCACGCTTGTGAGTGGCGACATATTGGGCATCGCAAAGGCACGTGCACTCAGCCAAGCGACGATGACGAACATCCGGCAGAATTTGTTCTTTGCGTTCGTCTATAACGCCTTGGGAGTGCCACTTGCGGCTGGTATTTTCTATCCGGCTTTTGGGTTGCTTCTCAGCCCAATGATCGCAGCGGCGGCGATGAGTCTTTCGTCTGTTTCGGTGATTGCCAACGCGCTGAGGCTGCGTAGGGTCCAGCTTTAGCAGCAGAAGGACAGCCATGGCATACTTCATCCTCAAGGTCTTGTTATCGGCGGTGGTAATTGCGGCCGTATCGGAGATCGCTCGCAGGAGCCCCGCGTTCGGAGCCTTGGTCGCCTCGTTGCCGTTGATCTCCATTCTCGGCATTGTCTGGCTATGGCGGGATACGAGAGATCCCTTGCTCATCGCCGATCACGCTTACGCCACCTTTTGGTATGTGTTGCCCAGCCTTCCGATGTTCCTTCTGGTGCCATGGATGCTTCGCCAAGGCGTCGCGTTCGGATGGTCCCTGTGCGCGGGCATCGTCTTGATGCTATTGCTTTACGCGATCACGTCGTTCGCGCTGGCGCGTGTGGGCATGAAGCTCTGATCGCGCGCCCGTTGCAAAAGCTGTTTTCAATTCGGAAGGTCCGGTACGGCTTCCTTGAGGAGTATGAAGGATGAAAATGGATACGCGAGAGGCGGCCTCGAAAAGACTGGCCCGGATCGAAGGTCAGGTGCGCGGGGTCGCGCGCATGATCGAGCAAGACACCTACTGCATCGATGTGGTTCGACAGGTCCAGGCGGTCAAAGCTGCGCTGAGCGGATTGGAAGCTCTGTTGCTCGACGACCATCTGGCGAGCTGCGTGGAGCATGCGCTCACCAGCGGAAATCTCGACGAGCGGCGCGCCAAGGTCGAGGAACTCGTCGCAGTGCTGGGTGGGCGCAAGAAGTAGCGGGCTAATTTTCGTTTCAGCTCAAGGCAGCGCGTGGAACGACTTCGCAAAGCGGTAGAGTAGCCGAACGGCGACGTAGAGGATGAGTAGGGCGGTCAGTCGCTTGACGATGCCAGGCTGCAGGCGTGTGCTGGCCAACCAGCTGCCTATCTGACCGCCGACCAGGACAGCAGGCAATAGCGGCCAGTAGGGCGCGGCGAGATGAACAAGATCCGCATCCTGCAGTTTCATCGTCTGTCCAAGCAAGCCCGAGATTGAATTCACGAGAATGAACAGACTGCTCGCCGCCGCGATCTGACGCGGGGTTCCCCAGTTCTGGAAATACAGGATTGGCGCCAGGAAAATGCCTCCTCCAACACCAACAAGGCCCGAAATCAATCCGATGCTGGCGCCGGTTGCGAGGTTGACCCAAGGCGGCACAGACGTTGCTTGGGTGCTTTCAGTCGTCTCCGGAGTTTTGCTGAAGGCAAGATGCAGTCCGGACAAGAGCAGCGCTGTGCCAAGCAGTCCGACAAACACCTGTTCCGAAACCGGCAATCGTCCTCCGAGCCACGCGAAAGGGATGGATGTCGCCAGGAACGGTGTCATCCGCTTGATGGACAATTGCCTGGATCGCCAGAACCTGAACACACCGCCCGTGACCACAAGCACGTTGCAAACCAGTGCGATCAAGGGAAGAATCCGGTAGTCCGTGCCGTGAAGAACGAGAAGCGCGTTGTAAGTCGACCCGCCGCCGAAGCCGACGGAAGCGTAGAGCGCGGCCGTGATGAAGAACAGCAGTGCCAGTATTGCGCTCATGGATGCGCGACCATCACTGAAGTGGACCGATCATCACGACGTCGACTATGGCGCCTTTCGGCCCGGCCGCGGCATGAATGGTGCGCCTAATGAGGCAGTTCGAAGTCAGGAAAGGCTTCAGAAGCGAACTGTCCTGGTTCGTGACGGCGCAAACGAGCAAACGTCCATCCTCGCTGACCCGTACCTTGCCCCGAAGAAATTCCTCCCGATTGCCGTTTGCAGGCAATGGCGTCTCCAGTTGTGCTTTCAATGTCTGGAGGTTGAAGGATTGACGCAGGAGAGCCTTGAGGAAGAGGTGCGCACAGACGATGGCCGATGCAGGATTTCCGGGCAAACCAAGCGCAAACCGGTTGTCGCGTCTTGAAAACCATGTCGGCTTTCCGGGCTTCACCGCGATCTTCTGGAAGATCGGTTCGAAGCCTGCCTGCTCGAATGCGGCGAGCATATGGTCGTGATCGCCGACTGAAGCGCCGCCTACGGGTAGGAAAATATCGATGGTGGGGTCGTCAATACGTTCGAGGATGACGCTGATACTGTCGCTGGCAATGCCGAGATCGACCGCTTCTCCGCCCCAATCGTGGATCAGTGCCGAGAGCGCGGCAAGATTGGAATTCGCGACTTCGCCTTCGGCCAATGCACTTCCGGGCGGCCGCAGTTCGTCTCCATTCGCCAGGATGCCGACGCGCGGGCGCGCGAAAACGCTGAATGTTCCATGGTTTGCGGCTGCGGCCAGTGCCAGCGCCGACGGCGTCAATACCGTTCCCGGCTCAATGAGAACATCTCCCGCCGCGAAGTCGATGCCTGCCTGCCTCACGAACTCAGCAGCCGTATATCCCTTCCGGCAGATGATCTCTCCATCCCGGCGTTCCACATCTTCCTGGATGACGATGTGATCGCTTCCGGAAGGCTGTCAATCGGCGCGCAAAATTGACCCCCTATCGGCGTCCAAAATTGACCCCACCTAAGCTATGATAGCTGGTCCAGGCCGGTGTAACTTTTCAAACGAGTGGAGCCGGCCTGGGTCAGCGGGCGGCAAGGCGCTCAGGC
>JBGSKU010000113.1:0-2672 GCA_041741055.1 Hyphomonas sp. | reverse complement strand
GGCGGGCGCCTTCTGCGGATTCCTGCTGCACGCCATCGTCGCCCCGGCCCGGCAACTGACCGATGTGGACGTGAACGTCTTCGGACCGGCTTGACGCTTCCGGCGAAGCGGGCCACCTCGCGGGGCATGACCGACACGATTGAAATCTGGACCGACGGTGCGTGCAGCGGCAATCCCGGCCCCGGCGGCTGGGGCGCGCTGATCCGCTGGAACGGCCACGAGAAGGAACTCTTCGGCGGCGATCCGGCGACCACCAACAACCGCATGGAAATGATGGCCGTTGTGGAAGCGCTGAACGCATTGAAGCGGCCCTCGAAAGTCACGCTGCATGTGGATTCGACCTATGTCAAAGACGGCCAGACCAAATGGATCAAGGGCTGGAAGCGCAATGGCTGGAAAACCGCCGACAAGAAACCTGTGAAAAACCAGGACCTGTGGCTGGCGATGGAAGAGGCCTGTGCGCGCCATGACATCACCTGGAAATGGGTGAAGGGCCATGACGGCGACCCCGGCAACGAACGCGCCGACGCCCTCGCCCGTCAGGGTACGGAAGAAGCACGGGCGAAGAAGTAGCACATGCGCCCGGACGCAGCTTCGGGGCTGGCCGGTTTGGGGGGGATCTGGGTTTTTCGACTGCCGCTCATCCCCGCGAAAGCGGGGATCCTGGGCGGGCTTTGCTCAAGTCTGGGTCCCGGCGTTCGCCGGGATGACAGGCGTTTCTAGGACGTGTTGGGGGTGGGGGTGAGGGCCCCCTCCGGCCCTTTGGGCCACCTCCCCCGCAGGCGGGGGAGGATGAGGGTGTGCCAGATTGAGGGATCATCTGAAGTGAGATTGGCCGGGAGATCTGATTCCCAGCTCGGATCACTCAGCTCACGGAATACTCGGCGGATGGGTTTGTAAAGGTCCGCAGCTTCGGCCTGCGCGGCGAAGCGGATGGTGATGAAGCCCCACCAGCTGGTCTGGAAGCAGACACCGGTGATGTTCTGATCCCGCATCCAGAAGATCATCGCATTGAGCTGCCACCAGAGGATCGGCCAGAGCAGCCGCGGCACATGCTCGAACAGGCCGGCATAGTGCGGATGGGCTTTGAGGGCGCGCAGCGGGATCATGCGGGCATTATACCTCCGCCTGCGGAGGGGGTGCGTTCGCGCGCGCCAACTATTTTACAAGCGCTTGAAAGGCTTGATGATAAAGTTTTTCAGACCCCCGGATTTTGTTGCGTAAGGACTGGGTCTCGGCTTTCGCCGGGATGACAAGGGGGAGAGGTTGGGGACGAACGAAAACGCCCCGGCGCGGGGCCGGGGCGGTTCGGGGTGTGGAATTCGGAAAGCCTCAGGCGGCTTCTTCGATTTCGCCCGTCTTGGCGTTCGGACGCGGGTCGCGCAGCACGTAGCCGCGGCCCCAGACGGTTTCGATATAGTGATTGCCGTTCGTCGCCTGCTGCAGCTTCTTGCGGAGTTTGCAGATGAACACGTCGATGATCTTGAGTTCCGGCTCGTCCATGCCGCCATAGAGGTGGTTCAGGAACATTTCCTTGGTCAGCGTCGTGCCCTTGCGCAGCGAGAGCAACTCGAACATCGCGTATTCCTTGCCGGTCAGGTGGACGCGCTCGCCTTCGACTTCGACGGTCTTGGCATCCAGGTTGACCAGGATCTCGCCGGTGCGGATGACGCTCTCGGCATGGCCCTTGGAACGGCGTACAATGGCGGTGATGCGGGCGATCAGCTCGTCCTTGTTGAACGGCTTGGTGAGGTAATCGTCGGCGCCGTAGCCGAGGGTTTTCACCTTCGCTTCGATATCCGGGTTGCCCGACAGGATCATGACCGGCGTGTTGACGCGGCTCATGCGCAGCTGTTTGAGGACCTCAAAGCCCGAGATGTCCGGCAGCGACAGGTCCAGAAGGATCATGTCGTACTCATAGACCTTGCCGAGATCGACTCCATCCTCACCGAGGTCCGTCATATAGACGTTGAAGCCGGCGGCTTTCAGCATCAGCTCAATGGAGCGTGCCAGAGCCCGATCATCTTCAATCAATAGGACGCGCATCGCTCGTCTCCCGAATCACTTAAGGCTGGTTTAGCCCGATTGTTAACACTTGTGAATCCTAACGCCGCAATGTTGTTAACAAGTTAATGCGGTGTACGGATACTGACGATTTATTCACTATTCTCAACACGGATCAATTTCCCACCGCGGCGGACTGTCCTTCGCCGAGCAGGGTTTGAGCAACAGCCATCACGTCCTGTACCGGCTGGGCCTGTGGATCGGTGGAGATCAGCGTTCGCTGGCACCGGATCGCATCGCGAACTTTCGGGTCGCGCATGACAGTTCCCGCGTGTCTTGGCCGGAAACCGAGGAATGTGGAACAGGCGCGCGCAATCGCTTCATAGGTGCGCTGACCCGCAGCGCGGGTGTCGGCCTGGTTAATGCAGATGATGGGTTCGACGTTCGGCGCATACCCGCGCAGCACCTTGATGAAGGCGTAGGCGTCGGTCATCGAGGCCGGATCGTCGGTGATCACGACCAGCGATTTGTCGCCGGCGCGGGCGAGACGCATGCAGTTGGCCTCGATCCCGGCGCCGAGGTCGAGCACGAGATGGTCGTACTGGAGCGCGAGGGCCGAAAGGCCGGCGGCAAGGCGGGCGACCTCTTCAGGCGGCAGTTCGGCGAGT
>JBGSKU010000112.1:0-5297 GCA_041741055.1 Hyphomonas sp. | reverse complement strand
TGCCAACGAGATCGACCGGTCGGACGGACCGGGTTTCGTGATGTGGTGGGCGCTGCGCAGCGAGCGAGTTACGCTCGAGGATGGCTGGCACCGGCTGCAGCACCTGCGCACGCACGGCTCGTCGGACTACGCCTTCTCGCTGGACCAACCGGTGAAGCGGCCGGCCGTGGCCTGATCATCTTTTCTTTTTGGCCTTGGGCTTTGACCTGGCTTTCGCGGCCAGCGCGACCGCGAGCGCTTGCCGCCCCCAGTCGCTGGCCTCATCCGGATCGTCCATCGCCGAGGATGGCAGGCTGACATAGCCCATATCGATGATCTCGCCCGTGCTCGGCTTGGTCCAGAGGAAGGGTTCGCTGCCCTCCGTCTCTAGACGCGCACGCAAGGCCGCGTCCGTCTTCAGGAAGATCGTGTCGCTGAACAGCAGCGCGATCATCACGCCGTCGCAGAACACGCCGGCGCCGCCGAACATGCGCCGGATCCTGACCGGTCCCATCGGCGCGAAAAGCTCGATGACGAATTCGTGGAAGGGATCGGGCGCTTTCGCCATGTATCCTCACTATCCTCTCCGTGTCGTCATCCCGGAAAATCCGCAGGATTTGTCCGGGACCCAGACTGTTAGCCGCGCCTGTCCAGAAGGACTGGGTCCCGGGCATTTGCTGACGCAAATCCCGGGATGACGACAAACTGCTGTTGTATTCAATCAAGCGTCCTCAAACCGGCAGCCCCAACCGATACACACCTTTGAACGTGTCCGGATCTTCGACCGGCTTGCCTTTGCGGTAGATCGAGATCGCCCCCGCCTTGTGCAGGCGGATCGCCTCGGCGCGCACGTCCTTCAGCACCCGGACGAAATTATCCGGGCTGACGGCCTTGGCGGCGTCTTCCGGCGCGATGGTTTTACCGGCGCCCTTGGCGGCGGTCAGCGCGAGGATCGCCTCACGCACGGGATTGACGGCCTCGTTCACCAATCAATCGCCGCGTAGACGAGCTGCTGCAATTGCAGGCGCATCGGGTAGGTCGAGGATGGCATCAGCTGGGTGGCCTGCACGGCGATCAGCTCTTCTTCAGGATCGATCCAGAAGAAGGTCGAGGCGAGGCCGCCCCAGCTGTAGGTGCCGTTGCTGCCGGGCTGGCGGGTCTGGACGATATCGGTGACGACCGAACCACCGATGCCGAAGCCGACGCCGTCGGCCATCACTTCGGTGAAGGCCGAACGGCCCATGCCGCGCATGGTCTGGTCGCCCGGCAGGTGGTTCTGGCGCATGAATTCCCAGGTCTTCGGGCTGATGATCCGGGCGCCGTCGAGCGTGCCGCCGCGCAGCAGCATCAGCGCGAAGCGATGATAGTCGCGCACGGTGGAGGCCAGGCCGCCGCCACCATTCAGCTGAACGGGGCGTTTGGCATAGAGCTTCGAAGCGGCGCCGCCCGGATCGGCGAGGGTCGTTTCACCCGTCTTCGCGTCCTTCTGGTAGCACGCCATCAGGCGGTGCACCTTGTCTTCAGGCACCCAGAAATCCGTATCGTTCATGCCGAGCGGGCCGAAGATACGTTCCCGGAAGAACTGGTCGAGCTCCATTCCGGTGATGATCTCGACGATGGCGCCGAGCGTATCGATCGAGTGGCTGTAACGCCATTCCGTGCCCGGAGAGAACGCGAGCGGCAGGCCCGCCATCTGGCGCGCCATTTGCTGAAGGGTCTGACTGTGATGTCCGACCTTTTCCTTGCGGTAGATTTCGTCGCTCTCGTCCTGCATCAGGAAGCCATACGTCAGCCCCGATGTATGCGTGATGAGATCGATGATCTGCATCTCGCGGTCCGGGTCCTTCAGCTTCGGCTTGTCGGCCGTGCCGCCGGCCCAGACCTTCACATCCTTGTATTCCGGAATGTAGCGGCTGACCGGATGTTCCAGGCGCAGCTTGCCTTCCTCGAACAGCATCATGATGGCGAGCGTCGTGATCGGCTTGGTCATCGAATAGATGCGGAAGATCGTGTCCGCGCCGATGGCCTGCTTGCCGCCCATCTCGGTGGCGCCGACGAAGCTCTCATGCGCAATCTCGCCGCCGCGCGAAATCAGCGTCGACATGCAGGGCAGCTTGCCGGTGTCGACATAGTTCGTCTTGAAGAACTCGGGGATGGCCGCGAGCCGGTCTGCATTCAGGCCGACTTCGTGCGGATCTGTGGGGTCGTGGTCGAACATCAGAGGGTTCCTGCTTTGGCGGCCCGGGCGAGTTCGCGGGCGATGATGATCTGCTGGATCTGGCTGGTGCCTTCGTAGAGGCGGAAGATGCGGACGTCGCGGTAGAAGCGCTCGATGCCGTAATCGGTGACATAGCCGGCGCCGCCGAACACCTGCACGGCGCGGTCAGCGACGCGGCCGCAGGCCTCGGTGGCGAACAGTTTCGTGGAGGAGGCCAGCATGGTCACGTCCTCGCCGGCATCGCGGCGGCGGGCCGCGTCGAGGATCATGCATTCGGCGGCGTAGGTTTCGGCCTGGCTGTCGGCGATCATCGCCTGGATCATCTGGTGCTCGAAGATCGGCTTGCCGAACTGCTTGCGCTCCAGCGCATAATTCACCATCTCGCGGATCAGGCGTTTCGACACGCCGGTGGCGACGGCCGAAATGTGCAGCCTGCCCTTGTCGAGCACGCTCATCGCGACCTTGAAGCCTTCGCCTTCCTTGGCGATCAGGTTCTCTGCCGGCACGCGGGCATTCTCGAAGATCACGTCGCAGATATGGGCGCCCTGCTGGCCCATCTTCTTCTCTGGCTTGCCGACCGAGAGGCCCGGCGTGCCGCGCTCGACGATGAAGGCGGAGACGCCTTTGGCGCCCGGCTCATCCGGATTGGTCCGTGCCATGACGGTGAACAGGTCTGCCTTGTTGGCATTGGTGATGTAGCGCTTGGTGCCGTTGAGGATGTAGTGGTCGCCGTCGCGGACGGCGCGGGTCTTGAGACCGGCGGCGTCGGAGCCGGCTTCCGGCTCGGTCAGCGCGAAGCTGGCGATCAGGTCGCCCGAGGCCACACCCGGCAACCATTTGGCTTTCTGAGCGGGCGTGCCGAACAGGATCAGCGCCTGGCTGCCGATGCCGATATTGGTGCCGGCGACCGACCGGAAGGCCGGCGAGGTCTTGCCGAGCTCCATGGCGACGAGGCATTCGGTTTCCATGTCGAGGTCCAGCCCGCCGAACTCTTCGGGCACAGCGATGCCGAACAGGCCGAGCGCCTTCATCTCATCGACGACGTGCTGGGGCACGGCGTCTTCGTCACCCACCTGGGCCTCGACCGGCACGCAGGTTTCGGTCACGAAGCGACGCACCTGTTCGATCAGGGCGGCGCGGGTTTCGGCATCAAAGGCCATGGGTTTCGTCTCCCGGGATTGTTTTTTCCGGCGCACTTTATGCCGCAACGGCACGCTTGTCGAAGGGGGCCGTAAGGGTATGGTGCCGCAGCCAGAAAACAAAGGGGACGCCATGCCGACCACAATCGAGACCGACGGCGAATTCGCAGGTTGGACGACCTGGAAAGACGAGCCTTTCGAACATGAGACGGCAGGGCCGTTCTATTACCGCATCGAGGATGGGACCAGCGTCTGCGCCATGCGGGCTGCCCGCAAGCACATGAACGGCGCCGGGGTGATGCATGGCGGATGTCTGATGACCTTTGCCGATTTCGCGCTGTTCGCCATCGCCCATGAGGCGATGGACGGCGCCTATGGCCTGACCGTCGCCTTCACGTCGGAATTTCTCGACGGGGCAAAGGAAGGAGAACGGGTCGAGGCACGCGGCGAGACCCTGCGTGCCGGCGGATCGCTGGTCTTCGTGCGGGGCATCGTGACCTCCAACGGCCGGCCCTGTCTCAATTTTTCCGGAACCATCAAGAAACTGAGGAAACAGCCATGAGCCAACCACCCTATCAGGAACTTTCCCGATCCATCAAAGGCAAGACCGCCCTCATCACCGGCGCGGCCAGCGGCATGGGCCGCGCAACCGCGCACCTGTTTGCCCGCGAAGGCGCGAACGTCGCCGTCACCGACCTGAAGCAGGAAAACGTCGATATCGTCGTGAACGAGATCAAGGCCGCCGGGATCGACCATGTGAAGGGCTGGGCGCTGGATGTCGGCGATGCCGCCGCGATCAAGCGCGTTGTGGACGAGGCGGCGGCGCATTTTGGTGGCATGGACATTCTCGTCAACAATGCCGGCTTTGCGATCCCCGCGCAGGTCGGCGAGGAAAGCTATGAGGACAGCTGGGGTCCGAGCATCAATGTCATGCTGACTTCGCACCAGCGCGCCATCCGGGCGGCGCTGCCTTACATGCGCAAGAATGGCTGGGGACGGATCGTCAACATCGCCTCCACCGAAGGCCTCGGCGCAACGCCCGGCAACTCACCCTATGTGGCGGCCAAGCACGGCGTGATCGGCCTGACACGCGGTCTGGCGGTGGACCTTGGCCGCGAAGGCATCACCGTGAACTGCATCTGTCCGGGCCCGATCACCACCGGCATCACGGCGGGCATTCCGGACGAGCACAAGGAAATCTATGCCAAGCGCCGCGTGCCGCTGCGCCGGTATGGCATTCCCGAAGAGGTCGCGAACATGACGCTGTCGCTGGTGCTTCCGGCGGCCAGCTTCCTCAACGGCGTGCACATCCCGGTCGATGGCGGCATGAATATCAAGAACGCCTGAGCCGCGACTCGGATTGTGCCATGACCTATGAGACCCTGTTCGGTGTGATCAACATGTCGGTTCTGCCGGCATGGTTTCTGCTCATCGTCCTGCCGCGGCTCGGGCTGACGAAGCAGATCGTGCATTCGGGCATCTATCCGCTGCTTCTCGGCGTGTTCTACCTGAGTGCCCTGGTCTGGTCGATCTCCAGCGGTGTGACCGGCGGCGAGGCCAACTTCACCTCGATCTCCGGCATCACCGCGATCTTCCAGTCGCCGCTCGGGGTGCTGGTCGGCTGGTCCCACTATCTGGTATTCGACTTGTTCGTCGGCGCCTGGATCGGCCGCGACAGCCAGCGCTGCGGCGTGCCGCACCTTGCAGTGGCGCCGTGCCAGTTCTTCACCTTCCTGCTCGGCCCGGTCGGATTGCTGTCCTACCTTCTGCTGCGCATGGCACTGCGCAAGGGCGGTCTGTCGCTGGAGGAGACGCCGGCCTGAGCGCCGGCGTCAGCCCGGGCCGAATGCGGCGCGCGCCGCGTCGGCCTGGACCGCGCAAAGCGTGAGATATTCCTTCGTTTCGGCGAGTGCCTGTTCGTGGCCGGCGGCCTCCGGGCCCTGGGCCTTGAACAGGGCATC
>JBGSKU010000111.1:0-17229 GCA_041741055.1 Hyphomonas sp. | reverse complement strand
CTCGCCAAGCCCCTCAGCGCGGGCGGCAAGGCGCTTTTCTTCGCCCAGGTCGCGTCGCGCCTGCAGCTCTTCAGCGCTCACATAGCAACGGAAGGCCGTTCCGCGCTCGACCATTTCGTGGGCGACCGCTGCGTGGCGGTCAACCTGTGCCGACTGCATCACCGGTGGCTCGTCGGCATCCAGTCCGAGCCAGCTCATCGCATCCAGGATTGCAGCGGTCGCTTCGGGCGTGGACCGCTCACGGTCGGTGTCTTCGATTCTCAACAAGAACCGTCCCGCAAATCTTTTCGCGAACAGGTAGTTGAAAAGTGCGGTGCGTGCCCCTCCAATATGAAGCATCCCCGTAGGGGAGGGGGCAAACCGCGTCACAACGCGCATGATCAGGGCAATCTCCGAAAAAGCAGCGCAAGCGCCGCCGACGGGGTGCAGAAACACGAGGATGACCGCAAGTGCAAGGGGGAGGGGGCGCGGGATCCAGGTTGCTCAACGGCTTGGCTGCGCTCACGGGGATCGACGGGCGTCCACTGGCCTTTGCATTCGCAGTTTGTGGCGGCGCGGCGCTCTATTTTTCGCTTTCGTTCGAACCGGATTGTCCGGTGATTGCGGCCACTTCGGCCGCTTTGCTGGTTTGCTGGATGGTAGCGCGGCGATGGTGGACCTCCGACATCGCGATTGCGCTCGTTTTGGTCGCGTTCGGCGTATCACTCGGTTGCGCGGCAGCTGGTCTTCGGACGCGTCTTGTCAGTGCGCCCGTTATTGCTGCAGAGACCGGCCCCGTGATGCTGGAGGGCTGGGTTCAGGAAATCGAGCCCGGCAATCGCGGCGTCCGCTTGGTTTTGCGGGTTCACTCCATCGCGGGACAGGCGGCAGAAACCTGGCCCAAATTCGTTCGCATCACCCATACAAGCCGATTGGAAGTGGCGCCGGGAAGGTTTGTTCGCTGCTGGTCGGTTTTGCGGCCTCCGCCGAGCCCTGCGATGCCGGGAGAATACGACTTCCAGCGCCAGGCGTGGTTCGAACAATTGGGCGCGGTCGGCTATGTGCAGGGGCGGTGTCGTGGCGGGGCATTGGGAGCCCCACATAGTGTAACGCAAAAGGCAGCACTCCAGCTGGGTGCCATCCGTCGCAACCTGGCGCTGGACGTCAACACCGCAGCAGGCACACGTGCCGGTGGGTTCGCCGCGGCGCTGGTTTCCGGAGACAGGAGTTTCATGCAGTCCGAAGATGCTGATGCATTGCGGGCAACCGGCCTTGCCCACCTGCTGGCGATATCTGGATTGCATCTCTCCATCGTGGGCGGCCTCGTCTTCCTGTTGGTCAAGCGCGCGCTGGTTCTGATCGAGCCGTTGGCGCTCCGTGTAGCCGTCCAGAAACCGGCTGCCATCGTCGCGCTGATCGCGTGTCTGGCCTATTTGATCATCTCTGGTGCCAGTGTCTCGACGCAGAGGGCCTTCATCATGGCTGCTATCGTATTCGGCGCGGTGATCTTCGACCGTGCCGCGATCAGTCTACGGACTTTCGCCATTGCAATGATCGCCGTTGTGCTCCTCCAGCCCGAGAGCGTTGTAACGCCGGGCTTCCAGATGTCATTCGCGGCCACGGGCGCTTTGATAGCGGCCTATGAAATCTGGCGGGATCACAGATCCGGCAAGGACGACGTCCTGGGACCCTTTGCCTTCAGTTGGGCGTCTATCGCCGTTACATCGATCGTTGCGGGGCTGGCGACCATGCCGTTTGCCTTGTTCCATTTCGGCCGGGCTTCGCCTATCGGCTTTGCGGCCAATCTGGTCGCCATGCCAGTCGTCACATTCCTTTCAGCGCCCTCAGCGGCTCTGGCCTTCCTGCTCGCGCCGTTCGGCCTGGCTGACTTCGGGCTTCGCCTGTTCGGGTACAGCCTCGAACTTGTTCTGGCGATTGCACACTATTTCAGCGGATACTCAGCCGAAATCAGCGGCACCGTGCGCGCCATGCCAGTTACGTCACTTGTGTTGTCGACCTTTGCGCTTGGGGCCTTCATATCCCTCAAAGGTACTCTGCGAGTATTTGCGGGCGCGGCCATGGCTTCGGCGGCCCTCGGCACGTGGCTATTGGCGCCTTTCTTTGTGGCGCACTGGTCACCGTCCGGCGATCTGTTTGTCGCGGCCCGGGATGAGCGCGTTGAGCGCATCAGCCTCGTCAAAGGCGACGGTCTGTCACCGCTGCGATTCTCGAACGCCAGTTCAAGTGAATGTGCGGATCGCGAATGCTCTTATGAAATAAGGGGCGGCCTTGTTGCAGCTGTGGAACGCCAGGAACCACTCACGCTCTGCTTTGAGGGCGACAAACAGTCAGATCAAAAAGCGCCGCACGGAGGAATCTGTTGGGATTGGTCAAAGGTTGAGCAAACCGGTGGGCTAACGCTCTATGCTGAAGGCTCCAGACTCCGCGAGTCGTCTCCGGAACCGTGCGGCGCAAGACCGTGGACAACTTGCTCACCGCCCTGATCCGGCGACCCGCAATGCCGGTCCGCCTCAGTCGTACTTGCGCACGAGCGATACGAGGCGCCCTTGAACCTCAACCCGGTCGGGTCCGAAAATGCGGGTTTCATAAGCCGGGTTAGCGGCCTCAAGCGCCACGGAGGCCCCTTTGCGCCGCAGCCGCTTCAACGTCGCCTCTTCGCCGTCGATCAGTGCCACAACGATATCGCCGGTCTGGGCGCTGTTGGTCCGCTTCAAGATCACGATATCACCATTCAGGATGCCGGCTTGGATCATCGAGTCGCCCTGGACTTCCAGCGCGAAATAGTCGTCGCCATCCGAAACTTCGGTCGGCGCAGGCACGTGGCCGTTGTCCTGCTGGATGGCGGAAATTGGTGAGCCCGCTGCAATTCGGCCAACCAGCGGGATCATACCGGGTCGGTAGCTTTCGGTGACCTGGTTTGCGACCAGGGCTGGCTTGAAATCGCGTCTCTGGCGCGCTGCCGGAAGCGGCGCAGCGGAATCGGGCAATTTCAGCACTTCGAGTGCCCGGGCCCGGTTCGCCAGCCGTCGGATAAAGCCGCGCTCCTCAAGCGCTGTGATCAGGCGGTGGATCCCGGATTTCGAAGCGAGGTCGAGCGCTTCCTTCATTTCATCAAAAGAGGGGGAAACGCCTGTTTCCAGGATCCTGTCGTTGATGAAGAGAAGCAGTTCTTTCTGCTTGCTTGTGAGCATGGCGGGGCCTTCCCAAGTGATTCTGTGTTCACTTGTGTTCTATGTGTGTTCTCGTTTCGGGTCAACCGTTTGCGGGTGCCGGAAAAGCCATTTCCGTCCGATTCCGGCCTATTTGGCCGTCCGCAGGGCCGCCGTGAACGCCGTTCGGTCCTGCCGCTTCATCAGACTTTCGCCGATCAGGAACCGGCGAAGACCGAATGAGCGAAGCCGGATAATGTGCTCAGGATCGGAAATTCCGCTTTCGGAAACGATCTGACGATCATCCGGGACCAGCGGCGAAAGCCGCTCGCTTGTACCGAGGTCGGTCACCATGTGCTTCAGGTCGCGATTGTTAACGCCGATGAGCGGGTAGGGCAGGCGCAACGCGCGCTCGATTTCTGCTTCGTCGTGCGTTTCGACGAGGACATCCATGCCGAGGTCCGCTGCGGTCTGCCCCAGATCATGCGCGCAAGCGTCATCAACGGCGCTGAGGATGATCAGGATACAATCTGATCCATGCGCGCGGGACTCGATGATCTGATGGGGATCGATCATGAAATCCTTGCGCAGCATCGGCAGCTGCACCGAATTGCGGATGGCTTCAAAGTCTGACAGCGAGCCGCCGAAGCTGGGCCCGTCCGTTAAAACCGAAAGGCAGGCCGCGCCGCCTTTTTCGTAGTCGCGCGCGATCTCGCTGGCGTCCGCACCAGGAAGAATGTCGCCTGCGCTGGGTGATTTGCGTTTGATTTCACAGATCAGAGCGTTTTCGCCGGCGGCGGCCACGGAATCGAGGCCGGCACAGAACCCGCGCGCCGAAGCTTGTGCTTTGGCGTCCGCCAAAAGGTCTGACACCGACCGCTGCGCCTTGAGCACGCGGACTTCGTCTGCCTTGTAGGCCAGAATGCGGTCGAGCGCGGTTGTCATTTCGCGGGCACCTCGTTCGAGGCGTCCCGGAGTGTTTGAAGGGTCTCGCGGGCCGTGCCGGAATCAATCGCGCCAGCAGCCATCGCGACGCCTTGCGTGAGGTCTTCAGCATGTCCCAGCACGTGCAGGCCCGCAGCCGCATTGAGCAGGACCATATCGCGGAAGGGGCCTTTATGCCCGTCAAACAGGTCGAGAATGGCTTGGGCGTTGCCTTGCACATCGACGCCCTCAAGCATCGAAAGCGGGTGGCTCGGCAAGCCGGCGTCGGCCGGTTCGACCTCGAATTCACGAAGCCCAGCGGGCGTCACCTCGCAGATCCGTGTCGTGCCTGAGATCGAGATCTCATCAATGCCATCAAGCCCATGCACGACCCAAGACTTCTCCGTTCCTAGCGCGTGCAGCGCTTCAGCCATCGGACGCACCCAGTGCGGCGCAAAGACGCCCAGCACCTGATGCTGCGCGCCCGCAGGATTTGTCAGTGGGCCGAGCAAGTTGAAGATCGTCCGGATCCCGAGCTTCGTACGGATCGGCGCAACGTGGCGCATGGCACTATGATGCGTGCGCGCAAACATGAAGCCGACCCGGGCGCGCGCGATGCAATCCTGCAGCGTGCGTTCGTCGATCTCCAGGTTTACGCCGAGCGCTTCCAGCACATCCGCCGATCCCGTCTTGGGTGGAACGGAGCGATTGCCATGCTTGGCGACACGTCCACCTGCTGCCCCAATCACCAACGCGCTAGCGGTTGACGTATTGAGACTCTTCCAGGGCAGTCCGCCGGTTCCGCAGGTATCAAGCAGTGTGCCTTCGATGCTGACGCGGCGCGCATGGCGGCGCATGATGCGGGCGCCCGCCACAAGTTCGCTGGACGTTTCGCCCCGTACGGCAAGCCCCATCAGGAATGCACCGGTCTCTTCGGGCGCGGCTTCTCCGGTCAACAGCGCATCGAAGGCCTGCTCAAGCAGCTCATCCTGCAGCGGCTCGCCGCGGGCGATGGCCTTCAGGGTGGTTGAAAGCGGCCCCTCTGTCATTTCGGTATCTGCGACAGAAAGTTCTTGAGCAGGGCGTGGCCGTGCTCCGTCAGGATGCTTTCCGGATGAAACTGAACGCCAAAGATGGGGCGCGAGCGGTGGTGCATCGCCATGATCTCTCCATCCTCCGTGTACGCATCGGCCACAAGGTCAACCGGTAGCGACGAAGGTTGCACGGCGAGGGAGTGATAGCGGACAACACCGTACTCCGATGGCAATCCCTGAAACAGCACGCCGCCTTCGTGGCGGATCCGCGAAAGCTTTCCATGCCGGATCTCGCGGGCACCCACGACGTCGCCGCCGAACGCCTGGCCAATCGCCTGATGGCCAAGGCAAACGCCCAGGATGGGCATGTCTTGCGGCGCGCTACGGATCAGATCGAGGCAGATGCCAGCTTCATTCGGCGTGCAAGGACCCGGCGAAAGAAGGATGGCGTCCGGCTTCAGTGCAAGTGCTTCGGCGACGGTCAACTCGTCATTGCGGATGACATGTGTGCGGCTTCCCAGTTCCTCGAGATAGTGCACGAGGTTCCAGGTGAAGCTGTCATAGTTGTCGACGACAAGGATCATTGGTCGAACTCATAGGCCGCCGACAGCTCCGCCGCGCGGCGCAATGCACCGGACTTGTGGACCGTCTCGTCATACTCGTACTGAGGAACGGAATCGAGCACCACGCCGCCGCCAGCCTGGATGTGCAACTGACCGTCCTTGATCACGGCGGTGCGCAGCGCGATGCAGGTGTCGAGATCGCCATTCCAGCCGAAATAGCCAACCGCGCCGCCGTAGATTCCACGCCGGGATGTTTCCATCTCGTTGATGATCTGCATGGCGCGGATCTTCGGAGCGCCAGAAACGGTACCTGCCGGGAAACCAGCAAGCAGTGCATCCACTGCATCCAGTCCTTGGCGCAGATCGCCTTCCACATGGCTGACGATGTGCATGACGTGGCTATAGCGCTCCACGACAAAGCTCTCCGTGACGGTCACGCTGCCATAGGCGGCGACCCGGCCGACATCGTTGCGGCCAAGGTCGAGCAGCATCAGGTGTTCGGCGCGCTCCTTGGGGTCGCTGAGCAAGTCTTCGGCCCGGCGCGCATCCTCTTCCACATCACCGCTACGCGGACGTGTGCCGGCAATCGGGCGGATGGCAACGCGGCCGTCGCGCACGCGCACGAGAATTTCAGGGCTGGAGCCCACCAGACAGACGTCGCCGAGGTTCATGTGGAACATGAAGGCCGAGGGATTGAGCCGGCGCAGCGCGCGATAGAAGCTGATCGGCTTGCGTTTGAACGGCGTCGAGAAGCGTTGGCTGGGAACAACCTGAAAAATATCGCCCGCCTTGATGTAATCACGGCACTGTTCGACGATCTCGAAATAGCGTTCCTTGCTTGTGTCCGACGTCAATTCAACGGGTTCCGCCGCGCTGTCCTTCGGCGGCATCGAGGCAAGGCGCTCCAGCCGTGTCTCCACCTCGTCCAGCAAACTCTCAACTTCCGCAAGGTCGTCATTTTCCTGACGGCCGACGATCAGGAGCTCCTGATACAGATGATCGAAAATCACGACTACGCGCGGCACAAGCAGAATGGCTTCCGGCACACCCAACACATCCGGTTTGGTGATGGCGACCGGCTCGACATACTGGATCATGTCATAGCCGATATAGCCGAACGCGCCGGATGCCATCGGCGGCATGCCGTCCGGGGCTTCGGCGCGTGCGGCATTCACAAACTGGCGCAGGGCTTCGATCGGAGTGCCCGGTTCAGGCTTGCCGTCCGCGAAGTCGGCCGTCGCGCTGGTCTCCGCCACACCGTTCTTGATGCGGAACCAGCGTCCCGGCTCGATCCCGATGAAGGAATAGCGACCCAGCCGCTCGCCGCCTGCGATGGATTCGAACAGGAAGCTTCCGGGCAATTCGGCGCCGAGTTTGAGCATCGCGCCGACCGGTGTTTCGATATCTCCTATCCGGCGCCGGACGATCAGACGCGCGGTCATTGTGTCTCCGAAATCGACCGTTTGTAAGCCGCAAGCGCCGACTGGTTCGTGCGCAGCTTCATCGCTGTGGAGATTTCGCCCTGCAGGGCCTGCATGAGGTCCTGACCAAGCGTGTTCGACATGGCGGCTGAAAGTTCTGCGCCGATGCCCGCCATCGCGGATTCGCTCGGCGGCTCGATGCTGTCGACCTTCAGGATCACGTACAGCCCGGTAGTGCCCGTAGGCAGGCTCACAACCTTGCCGAGCTGCGTGCTGAACATCGCCTGCAGGATCGGCCCCGGAATGCCGGCCTGGTTTGCGTTCGATCGCGTGACCGGCTGCGGCAGGGTCTCGACATTGGTTTCGGCTTTGGCGGCTGCCGCGTCGAAATTCTCGGTGCCGGCAGAAATGCGGTCGATCAGATCGGTGACCGCCGCCAGGGCAGCCGAGCTTTTGCGCTCGGACAGAAGAAGCGCGCGGACCCCCGTTTCGATGTCCTCGAACGCCGGGGTCGAAGCGGGGACGATGTTGCGGGTTGCTGCAACGTAGATCGCCGTCGGCGTATCGAATCGGCTGGTGAGTTCGCCGGCTTTCAGCCTGAAAGCTTGCGTGAGCGCGTCCCTGGCTTCGTTGAGCATGCCGAACTGTAGGCCTGTCTTCGTCAAACCTGTGGCGTCCACTTCGACGAAGCTCATCACCGGAACTTTGAGTTCGCCGGCGATCTGGCCGAGGTCGTAACCTGCCGCCAAGGCTTGATCGAGCGCCTCCATTTTCTCCGAGAAAAGGATCTGCGCGCGCTCACGGGCCAGTTCGTCGTGGATGATATCTGAAACTTCTTCGAGAGGTTTCACGGCGCCAGGTTGAACCGAGATCAGACGCGCAACAATCCACTGTCCGTTGACGTCGCGTGGGCCGAACATGGCGCCGCTCTGCTTGCCGGCTCCAAACATCGCATCACGGAGCGATTCATCGGCGACTTCTGCGGCGCGGCTTGTTTTCAGTGTGTTTGAGACTGCACCAGTGACGGCATTCGGATCTCCGCCGCCGGCAAGTAAGCCAAACGCTGCGCGGGCCGCATCGCGGTTGTCAAAGGCCAGCTCCGCATATGTTCGCTGGTCGGGATCGGAGAAACGTTCGGATTTGGTTGCTTCGTATATCGTTGCGACTTCTTGATCGGTGACAACGACTTCGCCGATGAAGTCCTCAGCCGACATGCGGAGCAAGTCGATCCCGCGGCGCTCAGGCTGCTTCAGGTCTTCCAGATGGGTGTCATAATAGGCTCGGACGTCTTCAGTCGTCGGTGTGATGTCCGGCGCGCCTTTCAGCGCGTCGTAAAAGAACCAGGATACGTTGCGGGATTCGCCGAAGTACAGAATCTGCAGGTCGCTCAGCACCTTGGGAGCTGACACGGCGGCGGTTGCCGCCGATTGCATAGTCTGGATCGTCAGGTCATCGCTGACCTGTTCCTCGAACTCGTGCAGCGTATATCCAAGCTGTTGCAGACGCTGGCGCAACAATGTCGGATCCAGCTCACCGGTCAGCGGGTTCTGGAAGGCCTCGATGGACTTGGTTTGCTGCAGAACGGCTTCGGTGCTGGGCGACACGCCAAGGCTTGCGCCGTAGCCGAGCACCGTAATGCGGGCAGATTCCGACGCGTAAATCTGGTCGATCAGCCCGTTCGTCAGCGCCTCGGTCTTCGTGACCGGTTGTTCGGACGTCTGGTTCATATTGCGAAGCACGGTCTCGACCCTGCGGTCCAGATCAGCAAAATCGAATCCGCGCGTACCGGCTTGCGCGATGTTGGAGCCCAGACCGCCGCGAATGACGTTGAACACCTGATCGACGCCAAAAAAGGCCATGCCGACGATGATAACCATAAGCACGATCTTGCCGAAGACCGAATTGGTCAATCGTTTCATAAAGGCAATCATGGTCAGCGGCTCTTTTGGATAGGGTTTGCCGGTTGGCTCCCAGCTTGCTAGGCGACCATCCGGTCACTTGCAAGACAGGGAACGCGGCATGAACCGGAAGCTTATCGCCGGAAACTGGAAGATGAATGGCCTGCGTGCCGACCTCCAAACGGTGCGTGATGTTGCTGCCGCCATCAACAAAACGGCCACTGCGCCGGACGTGCTTCTGTGTGTACCGGCAACGCTGCTGGCCCAGGCGGCCGTGGCCGCGGAAGGTTCAACGCTGAAAATCGGCGGCCAGACGTGCCATTCCCAGCCCAAAGGCGCTTATACAGGCGATATTTCGGCTGAAATGCTGCAGGAAGCGGGGGCAACACACGTCATCGTGGGCCATTCCGAGCGGCGAACCCTGCACGGTGAGACCGACGAAATTGTCGCAGCTCAGGCGCTCAGCGCGATCAATTCTGGGCTGACACCCATCATCTGTATCGGCGAAACGCTCGATGAGCGCACCTCGGGCGACACCTTGAAGGTCATTGAAAAGCAGCTTGGCGGGTCCCTCAGCGGCCTCACGGACGCTGCGGCCTTTGTTCTGGCCTATGAGCCGCTGTGGGCGATCGGGACCGGAAAGGTCGCCACGCCGGACCAGATTGCCGAAGTTCACGACTTTGTCCGCCGGTTCCTCGTGAGCCGGTACGGGCAAGCCGGCGACGCCATCCGGATCCTCTATGGCGGCAGCCTGAACCCTGGAAATGCAGCCGAAATACTGCCGATTTTCAACGTGGATGGCGGGCTCATTGGCGGCGCAAGCTTGAAGGCAGCGGACTTTCTCTCCATCTATGCAACGGCGTGCACTCTGACGGAGTGAGACGACCGGCTTGGCGAATGCCCCTAACAGGGATAAGCGAGCGCGAAATCCTGAAATAGCCGGGTCCTGATCCATGCAGAACGTCATCCTCGTCATCCATATTCTCGCCTGTCTGGCCATGATCGGCCTCGTGCTGGTCCAGAAATCGGAAGGTGGCGGGCTCGGCATCGGCGGTGGCGGCACAAATTCGCTCATGTCCGGCCGCGGCGCAGCCGGCGCCATCGTGCGGACCACGATCATCATCGGCGGCATCTTCTTCGCGACCAGCCTTGCACTGACCTCGATCGCGAACCGGACCAACGACAACCGTTCCGGCATCGAAAAAGCGCTGGAAGAGACGGCCCCCGCCGGCGCCTTGGGCGATCCTGTCGATCTGTTCGACCCGTCTGTCTCGCTCGTGGAAAGCGATCCGGCTCCCGCTACAACCTCCGATACTCCCGTTGTGACGGAGCCGCCGGCTGACCCGACTGCCGTTGAAGTTCCGCTGCCTGCAACGCCCGAAACGGCGCCTGAAACAGCCCCCACCGAGACAAATCCCCAGTAAATTTGGCCAGTCTCGCTTTCGCGGGCAGCCGCCAACGCGAATCGTTGCAAGAGTGTGATCCCATGATCCGCTATATTTTCATTACGGGCGGCGTGGTGTCTTCCTTGGGCAAAGGCATCGCCTCGGCAGCGCTGGGCGCCTTGTTGCAGTCACGCGGTTACGGCGTGCGCTTGCGCAAGCTCGACCCCTATCTCAACGTTGATCCCGGCACGATGAGCCCGCGCCAGCATGGCGAAGTCTATGTCACGGACGATGGTGCCGAGACCGACCTTGACCTTGGCCACTACGAGCGCTTCACGGGCGTGTCCGCGCGACAGTCGGACAATATCACGACCGGCCGTATCTACAGCCGCATCATCGAGAAAGAGCGCCGCGGCGATTATCTCGGCGCGACAATCCAGGTCATTCCGCACGTCACCAATGAAATCAAGGAATTCGTCCTCTCCGATCCGGGGGAGGGGGTGGATTTCGTGCTCTGCGAGATTGGCGGCACCGTCGGCGATATCGAAGGCTTGCCCTTCTTCGAGGCAATCCGCCAGCTCGGCCAGGAGCTGGGCCCGGAACGCACCTGTTTCATCCACCTGACGCTGTTGCCGTACATTCCGGCGGCCGGCGAGATGAAGACCAAGCCGACACAACACTCGGTGAAGGAGCTGCGCTCGATCGGTATCCAGCCGCAAATCCTGCTCTGCCGCTGCGACCGGCCAATTCCGGAGAATGAAAAAGGCAAAATCGCCAGCTTCTGCAACGTGCGCCCGTCGAGCGTGATCGAAGCCCGTGACGTGCGCCACATCTATGACGTACCGGCCGCCTACCACGCGGAGGGTCTCGACAAGGAAGTCCTTCGTCACTTCGCGATCAATGATGCCCCGGCGCCGGACCTGTCGGGCTGGCAAAAGATCGCCCAGACGATCCACAATCCGGACGGTGAAGTCTGCATCGGCCTGGTCGGCAAATACACGGACGTGCCGGACGCCTACAAGTCTGTCGCGGAGGCGCTCAGCCATGGCGGCGTCGCCAACAATGTCAAAGTGACGGTCCGCCTGATCAATTCCGAAGAGTTCGACGACGATGCGCGGCCGCTCGACATCCTCGAAGGCGTGCACGGCATCATTCTGCCCGGCGGCTTCGGCGAACGCGGCGCGCATGGAAAAATCCGCGCCTCACGTTTTGCCCGTGAACGCCGCGTGCCCTGTTTCGGCATCTGTTACGGCATGCAGATGTCTGTCATCGAGGTGGCGCGCAACCTGGCCGGCTTCGCGGCCGCAAACACGACCGAGAATGACCGCCAAACGAAGCATCCTCTTGTCGGCCTGATGGAAGAGTGGACCAAGGGCAACGAGAAGGTCACACGCGACGAGAACACCGACAAGGGCGGCACGATGCGCCTCGGCGCCTATCCGGCGCGCCTAAAGAAAGGCAGCCGTGTTGCCGAGGTGTATGGCTCAAACGACATTTCAGAACGCCACCGCCACCGGTACGAAGTGAACGCGTCCTAC
Organism: Hyphomonas sp.; assembly: GCA_041741055.1. Classification (GTDB taxonomy): domain Bacteria; phylum Pseudomonadota; class Alphaproteobacteria; order Caulobacterales; family Hyphomonadaceae; genus Hyphomonas. The sequence goes on along the minus strand of JBGSKU010000111.1, from coordinate 5,317 downwards.
ATTCCGCAACTCGAGAAGCACGGAGTGGTGTTCTCCGGCCTGTCTCCGGACGGAACCCTGCCCGAGATCTTCGAAATCCCAGATCATCCGTGGTTCATCGGCGTGCAGTTCCATCCGGAACTCAAGTCGCGTCCATTCGAGCCGCATCCGTTGTTTGCAAGTTTCATCGCGGCAGCGGTAAAGCAATCACGGCTCGTATGAGCTGCGTCAGGCACGCGTGAGCTGGAACTGGCCGACATTGATGCGGCCATCGCTGAAACCCGCTTCGCAATAGCTCAGATAGAAGTTCCACAACCGGCGGAACTGTTCATCGAACCCGAGGTCGCGGATCTCGTCCCAGCGACCATTGAACGCGCGCGACCACTCGCGGCATGTCCGGGCATAATCCTGACCGAAATACGCGACACCGTCATGGCGCAGGCCGGCGGCGCCGAGCTGTTCCTTCAGGACCTTTTCGCTGATCAGCATTCCGCCAGGAAAGATGTGCTGCTGGATGAAGTCCACACGCTTGCGGTAGCTCGGAAAGAGATCGTCATCGATGGTAATGATCTGCAGCGCGGCGCGGGCGCCTTGCTTGAGGGAGGAAAACACTTTCGCAAAATAGCTCGGCCAATAAGGCTCGCCGACGGCTTCGAACATCTCGATAGAGGCCACGCCGTCATACTCCCCTACATGGTCGCGGTAGTCTTCAAGGCGGATATCGACGCGGTCGCTCAACCCGTTCCGGCGCATGCGCTCCTCGGCGTAGGCTTTCTGGGCTGGTGAAATCGTGAGGCAGGTCACGCGGCTCCCGCGGTGCTTGGCGGCAAATTCCGCAAATCCGCCCCAGCCGCACCCGATCTCAAGAATGTGGGAATCGGGTCCGGCTTGAATGCGGTCGCAGATTTCACTGTACTTGTGCATCTGTCCTTGTTCGAGCGACTGGTTCGGATTCTGGAAATAGGCAGACGAGTAGGTCATGCTCGGATCCAGCCACTTCTCATAGAAGGCATTTCCGAGATCATAATGCGCCATGATGTTCTTCCTGGCACCGGATTTGGAATTCCGCCGGCTGAAGACATGCCGAAGCATGTTCATGGAACGGACGAATATGTTGCCCTTCGAAAGCCGCGATGCTGCATCAAAGTTCGCCGAGAAAAAGCGCAGCACCGCCGTCAGATCCGGCGTCGACCAATCTCCGTCCATGTAGGATTCTGCGAACGCGACGTCGCCGCCCGCGAGTGCGCGCTTCACGAATCGGAAATTGTGCACGTTGATCGTCGCTTCGGGTCCTTCCTCCTCATTCCTGAATAGCAGCTGGGTGCCATTGGGCAGCACAAATGTCAGCGCGCCAATCCTGGTGCGGAGCAAAACCATTGCAGCCAAGCGAAAGCTTGCGGGCACAGACTTGAGATTGCGGATGGTCTGCGAAGAAGCAAGGATTACTGAACTCATGCGATGGCTTCCGGTTCTGGCGTCATGTGACGGGAGGATCTGAAGCAGCAACGGTAGCAATCGGTCCCGGCTTTGCGGGCCGTGAGTGATATTTTGCGCCCTTCAGCCAAAGAAGCAAGGCCTGCCAATGGATGGCAAACGTCACGCCGATGGAAGAAAGTGGATTGGTAAGGGCGAGTTTCATCAGATTGGCCGTTGTTGCGTCGTGTATACGCGCCTTGATGTTCGCCAGATGTGAGCGCTCGCCATCTTTTATGTTTTCGACCACCACATCGAGGGTTGTGGCGGGTTCACGCAGCGTGAACCGGTATTGGCCACTGACATCGAAAAAGGGAGAGACGTGAAAAGCCTTTGGCGCAGCATGCACCGACCGAGCGCCTTTTATTGCGGCCACATAGCAATGGCGCTCGCCGAACGTGTTGCGCACCTCGTAGATGACGCCGGCCAGACGTCCGTCCTGTGCATAACCATACCAGAGCGAAAGTGGCGCGAACTTGTAGAATAAATGACGGGCAAACGTTACGAGGCGGATGGTTCCACCGTCGAGCTCCACGCCTGCGGTTGCAAACTGTCCTTCAGCCCATTGGCGCAGGCTGATCGACGGATCGAGCGCGCCATGATCCGCTTCTCGAAACGAAAACAGTCCGGTTTTGTTGACACCAAACAGCACAGACATGCGGCCAGCTTCCTGAAGCCGGTCTATGTCCAGGTCGATCAGTACAATCTCGTAACTGAACGCTCTTTCGAAGGGGACAAAGCGCTTGTGATGCGTCCGCCCTTTCCAGAGCGTCAGCGGGGGCTGTGTCACGCTGAAACCTCGGCCTGCAAGTCTGGATCGGCAGTCTTGCGCCGCGGCGTGACGATGTCCACGCCTTTCGCCTCCCACGGCACCGTTCCGCCAAGAGACAATGCCGGAGAAAGCCCTGATTTGAGCCCGTCCTCATGGAATCCCCGGCCCATCCAGGCGCCGGCAAACCACAATCCGTCCTGCCCCTGAATCCGCTTGAGCGAACGGACCGCCGCTTCGGCGGCCGCGTCGAATTGTGGATGATCGAAGCTGTATTCATGGAATGTGAGTTCTGCTGCAGGGGGGCGTTCGGGGTTCAGCGTAATGAACACAGGCCGCGTGGAATCGATGTTCTGCAGGCGGTTCATCCAATAAGTCAGGCAGATATCGCCATTGGTTTGCTTGAGCACGTTCCAACTCGCCCACGCGGCTTTTCGCGCCGGCATCAGTGACGGATCGCGGTGCAGATAGATCGTGTTCGGACGATACCGCACAGAGCGAAGAAAAAAGGCAGGTGTATCGTAATCCCGTTCAACCAACTTCAGGGCTTGATCCGAGTGGCAAGCGAAGATGACCTGGTCGAATATTTCCGTCTTGCCAGAGTGAGAGACGATCGCGACCTTTTCGCCGAACGGATGCACCCGCGATACCGGCGCATTGAGGCGAACCCGGCCGCCGAGCGCCGCGCCCACCTTGCGGACATAGTTCTGGCTGCCGCCTTTTATTGTGCGCCACTTGGGGCGCTCTTTATGCATCAGGCGGTGATTGTCGAAGAACTGGAAGAAACTGAGAGCCGGATAGTCGAGCATCCGGCCTTCCGCCGTTGACCAGATTGCGGCGCCCATCGGCAGGATGTAGTTCGTGCGGAAATCCTCATCGAACCCGTGACGGTCAAGCCATGCGCCCAGGGTGGTATCATTGATCTTGCCTTCGGCAAGATCAGAGCGGGCGACATCGTTGAAGGTGAGGATCGTGCGCCAGAACTTGTGGAAACGCAGATTCACCAGGTTACGCTTCTGCGCAAATATGCCCGTCAGCGTCGATGCCCAGGTCCATCCGCCGGGATCCGATACCGAAAAGCTCATATCTGAGGCTTCCGTTTCGACATCCAGCGCATCCAGGAATCCGATCAGGTTCGGATAGTTGAGGCCGTTGTAAACGATGAAGCCGAGATCGACATTCAGCGAAGCGCCATCATAGTCGAAGGTATAGGTGCACGCATGCCCGCCCAGCCGGTCGTCCTGTTCGAATACCGTGACGTCCGCAGTGTCGCGCAAGGCCCAGGCCGCGCCGAGCCCGGAAATGCCTGAACCGATGATGGCAACTTTCATCATTCCGCCGCCTGCTCCTCTTTTGTCTTCTTGTAAGCATCGAGTGCGCGTTCGCGCGCTGAACTGTGGTCCACGACCGGTTTTGGATAAGTCTTGCCAAGCGCCACACCCGCAGCCTTCAGCACCACTTCTGGCGCTTCAAACGGCGCATGGAGGAACTTAGCCGGCAACTTGCGCAGCTCGGGGCACCACTTTCGCACATATGCGCCAGTTTCGTCGAACTTGCTGCCTTGCGTGATCGGATTGAATACCCGGAAATAGGGCGCGGCATCTGCGCCGCTGCCTGCCGTCCACTGCCAGCTCGCTGCATTGGCAGCAGGGTCTGCGTCCAGCAACGTGTCCCAGAACCAATCCTCACCGGCTTGCCAGGGCAGCAGGAGGTGCTTCGTCAGGAACGACGCAACAATCATCCGCACACGGTTGTGCATCCAGCCCGTGTGCCATAATTCACGCATGCCGGCATCGACCATCGGATAACCGGTCAATCCCTTTTGCCAGCCGCGCAAAGCTTCCGGGTCCTTGCGCCAGAGCATCCGGTCGAAACTCGGATTGTAGTTCTCGCGCGCCAGACCGGGATTGAAGTTCAGGAGGACGTGAGAAAATTCCCGCCACGCGATCTCGGACAGGAAGACATCAGCATTCCGCTCGTCGATGCGGCCCGCCTCGACACCTGCGGTGACGGCCCGCCAGATCTGCGCCGGACCGATTTCGCCGAAGCGCAGATGGGGAGAGAGGCGAGATGTCGAAGATGCAATGTCGGGCCGGTTGCGGGTCTCGGCATAGCCGTTGACCGGTCCTTCAAGAAAGGCAGCAAGCCGGGCATGTGCGCCTGCTTCGCCAGGCGTCCAGTTTTCTGCAAAGCCGGAAGACCAGTCCGGTGCCGTAGGGTGCAGCCGCCAATCTTCCAGCGCCTCGCTGTCGATCTTGACCGTCTCGATGTGCCCGGGAGCGGGCAGTGCCGGAGCTGGTACGTAGTTGGCGCGCAGCGCGCGCCAGAAAGGGGTGAACACCCGGTAATAACCGCCCGATCCTGTTTTGAGTTCCCAGGGCTCCATCAGCAGGCGCGCGTTGAAGCTCTGAACGGTCAGGCCGTCCGCTTTCAGCGTGGCTTTCAGGTGGGCATCGTGGCTCTTTGTCGGTTCGCCATACCGCCGGTTCCAGACCACAGACCTGGCACCGGTTTCGTCCGCGAGCGACCGGATCACGGCCTCAGCCGGCCCGGTTCGCAGCACCAGCCGGCCGCCCCGGTCTTCCAGCGCAGCCACCAGCGCCTTCAAACTCTTGCCGAGCCACCATTTCGATGCGCCGCCCATCTCCCGCGCGCCGGTAAGTCCCGTTTCGCGGATATAGACGCAGATAAGCGGACCTCCGGCCTTTGCGGCTGCTGCCAGGGCCGGATTGTCGGCCAGACGCAGGTCTTCTCGGAACCAGACGAGGGTAGGGGGCAGAAGTGACATAAACTGGGGCCGAATCCTGTCATCGGGTTTCGATTACTACGAGCCAGCAACCGCTTTGGATCAATCCGGCCTGCCCGCCGGACTTTCAACCCCGTCAGCGGCCCGCTATACCCCTGCCGAGCCCAGAAAGAGCGCCGCATGCTGCCTGCCCGCCTTCGCCAGATCGTTGAAACGGCGCGACACAAGCGTGTCCTCTGCGTTGGCGACGTCATGCTCGACCGTTTCGTTTACGGTGTGGTCGAACGCATATCGCCCGAGGCGCCGGTGCCGGTCCTTCGCCAATCGCGCGCCGCCAGCATGCCCGGCGG
>JBGSKU010000110.1:0-4409 GCA_041741055.1 Hyphomonas sp. | reverse complement strand
GTCGCGCAGAATGCCGCCCACGCCGGTCGCCGCCCCCTGATAGGGCTCGATATAGGAGGGGTGGTTGTGGCTCTCCATCTTGAAGATGGCCGCCTGGCCGTCGCCGATATCGATGACGCCGGCATTCTCGCCGGGCCCCTGGATCACGCGCGGTCCCTTGGTCGGGAATTTCGCAAGGTGGCGGCGGGAGGATTTGTACGAGCAGTGCTCGCTCCACATCACTGAATAGATGCCCAGTTCCACCAGGTTTGGCTTGCGGCCAAGGCGGGAGACGAGCCGCTCCCACTCGTCGGCCTTGATGCCGTGTTCGGCGCCTTGGGCGGCGTCCTGTTCTGCGGTCAGATGGGCGAGAATGGCGGCTATGTCGGTCATGGCCGGGCGTTTACCGGCAAAGTCCGCGAGTCGCCAGCCTCAATTGCCGGTCTGCCCGTCCTGCCAGGTCTTCGCCTGCAGCGCCGCCAGTGCCACCAGGTTGCCCATGGCGAGGTTCATGTCCACCAGATGCAGGCCCCAATCAGCCAGCACCTCGCCGTTCACGATCACGTCGCCCCGGATCGTGTCCGTGCGCGGGCCATCACCGGGCGTCACCGTCACGGCCAGCCAGTCATGCGTGGCATTGGACCGGCACTCGCCCGACAGCAGACCCGGCAGCTTCACGAACGGGGTCTCTACCGGCACGCCATAGTCGGTCGGCAGAGGCGCTCCGAGGCTTTGGCGGGGCATGTAGGCGTCGAGCGCCGTTGCCCCGTCCTCCACCAGCGCCGGCGGGCTCGTGCAGATCGCGGCCGCGCCATCCGCCGCCTTGATGCCGAAGCGGGAGGTGGCCGGTGGCTCGGCCGTCGCCCGGAAGGATTCGTAGTTCACGATACACCCAGCCTGGCCGGGCGCGCTGCAGACGGGCATGCTGCCATAGGTGCCGTCGGCGTCGGCATGGGCCGTGTAGCCGATTGCGTGAACGCCCACGATCTGCGCCTGCACCGGTTTGCCGATGATCTCGGCCTTCAGCAGCTGCATCACCATGTCGGCGCCCTGCGAATGGCCGATCAGCAGCACGGGCCGGCCATGGTTGTTGTGATCCAGATAATAGGTCCAGCTGTCCACCACATCGGCCCAGCGCATCTCCAGATTTGCATTGTCGATGCCCGTGGCGATCCGGGTCTGCAGCTCCAGCAGGGTGCGCTGGCGATACAGCGGCGCGTAGAGATTGCAGACGGTGCCGTACCGGGCGAGCTGGTTTGCCGCGACGTTCATCTCCTCAACCCCGGTAAGCAGGTCGCTGTTCCAGGTCGGGTCGAAGGAAACGGTCGGGTAGATGTAGAAACAATCGAACGGCGCGGTATCCAGCAAGGCATACGATTCCTCGATCTCGGTCGTGCCGTCCTCGTGGATCACCGTTGCGGTCAGGTCCACATCGCAGGCATTGCCCTCCGGCATGTCGGGGTGGCATAGCCAGTTGCGCATGTCGTCATAGTCCACATGGGCGAAGGGCGGCGGGGCAGGCACTGCCTCGACGGCCAGTTCGGCCGCAGGTTCAGCCCCAGGCGCAGGTGCCGCCTTGCAGCCCGCCACCAGCATCAGCGCCGCGACCAGTCCTGTGCGCAGGATCATCATCTTCTCCCCAGACCTCTCAGCCGACCGCCGCATCAATGGCGGCGAGGTGTTTCTGTTTCTCCGCTTCCGGCAGGAAGCTGGCGGTAAAGCTGTTGCGCGCCAGCGTCACCAGCTGCGCGTCCGACAGGCCGAGCGCCTCGGCGGTCTGCTCATAGTTGCGTCCGATGTATCCGCCGAAATAGGCCGGATCGTCGGAGTTGACGGTCACCATCAGTCCGGCCTCCAGCTGCGCCTTCACGGGGCTGTCCTTCAGGTCCTTGATCACGCAGAGTGACAGGTTCGAAAGCGGGCAATTGGTCAGCGGCGTCTGAGTGTCCTTCAGGATCTGGATCAACGCCGGGTCTTCCATCGACCGGTTGCCATGGTCGATCCGGTCCACGCCAATCTCGATCAGCGCCTCGCGCACGTATTGCGGCGGGCCTTCCTCGCCGGCATGCATGCACAGCTTGAACCCCATTTCCCGGCAGCGCTTGTAGAGCCGCTCGAATTTCAGTGGCGGATGCCCCATCTCGGACGAATCGAGGCCAACCCCGACGAACCGGTCATGCCAGGGCTCGGACTCCTTCAGGAGCGCGAAGCCATCGTCTTCAGACAGGTGGCGCAGGAAACTCAGGATCAGGTAGCTGGTCACGCCGAGCTCCTTCTCTCCCCGTGCGAGCGCCGCGAGTATGCCCTCCGTCACCACGCCGAACGGCACGCCCCGCGCGGTGTGCGCCTGCGGATCGAAGAACATCTCGACATGGCGCACATTGTCCGCCGCCACCCGCTGCAGGTAGGCCCAGGTCAGGTCGTGGAAGTCCTCCTCGGTGCGCAGCACCTGCATGCCCTCATAATAGAGGTCCAGGAACTCCTGCAGGTTCGAGAAATTGTACGCCGCCTTCGCCTCGTCCAGCGTCTTGAACCGCAGGTCGATCCTGTTCCTCGCGGCCAGCTGCATCATCAGCTCGGGCTCAAAGCTGCCTTCGATATGCAGGTGGAGTTCCGCCTTGGGCAGGCGCGCGATGAGGGGGTTGCGGGAAGAGTCAGTCATGGCGCCTGTTAGACTAGGCGCGCCGGAGCTTGTCCAGCCGTTCCGGCGCGCCCCTGCGCCTCACTCCGCCGTCTGGCCGCCCTTCAGGTCATCGATGACCGGCTCCACCTTGCAGATCCCCGCGCGGTAATTGCCGACCGTGCGGATGACCTCGTCGCCTTCCGGCTCGACGCGGTCGCCGCGCACCAGGCTCGTCAGCACGCGTGACACCAGCGAGTCGAGCCGCGTCACGACATAGCAATCCACGGTCGGCTCGGCATGCGCGTTGCCGATGCCACTATCGTCCGTCAGGAACAGGTAACGCCCACCGGTGACCTGGCTCATCGCCCGCATCAGGAACTCGGCGGTCTTGTCGACCCCGCTCGCAGCCAGCGGCACGATGTGGATGCCCTGCGCGCGCGAATTCGCGGCGCTGGTCCAGGTTGCGGCAATGTCGCCGTCATGCGGCGGAGCATCTGCCACCAGCAGGTTCACCTTCACGGCATCGTCGCGCCAGCCGAACGTGAGCCCCTTGGCCATCGCGTCCTGCATGGCTTCCGGCATATCCCCGCCGCCATCGGCCCTCTGCGCCATCAGATCGGACTTGAGGGCGGCAAAATCGCTGGTGAACGGAAAGTCGCGCAGGACATATTCGTCGCCCTTGTCGCGGTACACGATGAGGCCCACACGAATATCGATCCCGGCATTGGCGGACTTCACACGGTCCAGGATGCTCTCCAGCTCTTTCTGGAGATAGGCCAGCTCGTCGCTCATCGAGCCGGTGGCATCGATGGTCAGAAGCAGGTCCAGCTTGCTCACCGCCACGCGGTCGCCGCTGAGGTCGAGGGCCAGTTCGCCGCCCGTCTCGATCAGCCCTTCAGTCAGGGCCTTGCTGGCCGTCTTGCCGCCTGGTCTGGTCACGGTCACCGTCATGCCCGGCTCCAGCGTGTCAAACAGCGGGTAGATATAGGCCATGCCGTCAGAACCGGTCCGCAGCGGAATCTCTTCCTTGCCGTCGGCCGAGGCCACCAGGATCTTCGCCAGCGGAACCGGCTTGCCGAGCCGGTCCACGACGCGGATGGCGATGCGCTGGTTCGCGTCCACAAATGGAAGGTCCTTGCCGCTGAGTTCGCCCTGCAGCGTTTTGTCGAGGTAGGCCTTGTAGAGATCCGGGTTCAGCACATCGTCATAATCCCCGGCGGTCAGCATCCCGGCCTGCGCGGCCGGGGGCTGCGGCTTGGGCTCGATGGGCGACGTTGCGGCGTGATCGGCAGACGCTGCCTCGCGCCGGCTGCTCGTGACGACCACCGAGCCCGCGCGTGGTGCTTCTTCCGCCACTGAAGCGGGAGGTGGGGGCGGAGGCGGTGGCGGAGGAGGAGGAGGCGGAGGCGGAGGCGGAGGTGCCGGGGCCATCTCCCCGTCCATGGGTTTGGTGATGCCTGCATCCTGCGTGCTGCACCCCGCCAGCACGGCAAGCGCCACGCACCCGGCCGCCAGCCATTTCACTTCCTGTCGCATGTTTGTGTCTCCCGCACCTGATTGAAGCCTGAAATGGCTGCCTCATTCCGGCGGAAGAGGGAGCGCAAATAAGACAATTTGCAGACGTCGGGCCGCGGAGACCGCGCGCCGTTACTCCCCGTCCGGCATCTGCACCGTTTCGAGATAGGCGATCAGGCCTTCCATATCGACCTCCTCGAATTGCCAGTTGGGCATGTCCGGGTGGCGGGTGATGTTGCCCTCGGCAAACCGCTCCGGCAGCGTGCTGAGATCGACCGTCCGGCTGAGCAGC
>JBGSKU010000109.1:0-2212 GCA_041741055.1 Hyphomonas sp. | reverse complement strand
GCCAACGCACTGGCGATTGCGCGGCTGGCCGCAGCCGGCCGCTTCAACTGGGCGTGTTTTCCTTTGGTATCGGTCAATTTTTTCCCCTGGATTTTGCAAGAGTACGCCGCCCCGCGCGGCGTCATGACCGAGAGACCTAGGCGGCAGCGCCGATTCCCGCTTCCGGTTTACGATCAAGGCCGAAAATCGAGCGGCAAAACCGGGAAATTTGCGATAAACCAGCATTTTCGCGCGACAAAAGCAGGCGCACGCGCGGCCGGATCCGCCTATATTCCGATGACGAAAACCGGAGCCCAACTTGGAAATCGCCAGACTTCCCCGCCGCACCCTGCTGATCGTCCGGGCCCTCATCTGGGTCGCGGCGGGCATGATGTACTTCACGATATTCATGTTCGCCGGCCGGGCGGACTGGTCGATCTTCTACATATTCCTGGCGACGAGCGTTCTCGGGTTCATATTCAGCGGCCCGGTCCAGTATGCCGTTGTGCGTTCCTGGAACCTGTCGGGCGTTCGCCGGACGTCTTTCCTCGTTGTGTCGATCATCCTGATTGCGGCGGTCCATTCCACCTTCGATACCTTCATGGCTGATGTGCTCCGGGATTTCCCCAAGCTCGTGCGCAGCTTCACGGATGAACCCTACAAGACGTTTTCGCAGCTACTGCTGTTCAGTGGACAGACGTTCGAGTTCTTCATCTGGATCCATGCCTTCTTTGCCGCATTCGCGTGGACCATCATCCGGTCGCAGTTGATCGTCGAACAGGAACGCCGCCTCGCCGAGGCCGAAAGCCAGGCACAGAAGGCGGTGCTGTCCGCGCTGCGCGCGCAGGTAAACCCGCACTTCCTCTTCAATGCGCTGAATGCAATATCCTCCCTGATGACTGTCGGCCGCTACGAGGAAGCAGAGGAAGCGCTGATGCGGCTGTCCGAGTTCTTCAGGGCGAGCCTCGCTGCCGAGCGCCGGCAGCTGGTGACCGTGGCCGATGAGCTGGAAATGCTGGAGGCGTACCTTGAAATGGAACAGCTCCGCTTCCCGGACCGCCTCAAGGCCAACATTGTCATGGGCGAGGGAACGGGAGCCGGGCTCATTCCGAGTTTCCTGCTCCAGCCCCTGGTCGAGAACGCGATCAAGTATGCCGTCGCGCCGTCGACCGAGCCTGTGGACGTCGTCATCTCGTCCAGCCGCACCGACAATGTGCTGCGTGTGTCGGTTGAGGACACCGGCACATCGGCTGCCGGGAACATTCCGCCGGGTGAAGGCGTTGGTCTGGAGAATGTCCGTAGCCGGATCGAGGCCCTCTACGGTGCATCCGCGAGCATGACCGTGAACAAGGGACGTTCGGGATTTCAGGTCACGATCACACTGCCCTTCTCTGATACCCCGGCGGCGGAGGCCAATCCGTGAACAACCTGCGCATCTTCATTGTGGACGATGAGCCCCTGGCCGTGGACCGGCTGAAGCAGGTGCTGCGCGCCGTGCAGGGCGCCGAAGTGGTCGGATCGGCCTGCAACGGAACCGCTGCAATACGGGAGATCTGCGAATTGGCGCCGGATCTTGTCTTCCTCGACATGAAGATGCCGGGCCTGTCGGGCGTGGAAGTCGCGGCCTCACTGAAAGCGCAAGGCCAGGGCTCGGAAATCGTCTTCGTGACGGCGTTCGATTGCTTTGCGAGCGAGGCCTTTGACGTCGACGCTGCGGACTATCTGGTCAAACCGGTGCGGCTCGACCGGCTCGAGAGCGCCGTCCACCGCGCCATCCGGCGGCGCGACTCCCGCCTCGCGAGCCAGCGTGTCGAGGAACTCGAACTTGTCGTCAACGCCCTGCGCGAATCCCAGGGGAACGGCCGCGCCAAGCAGAAGTATGATGAGGAATTGTGGGCCCCGCGCGCGGGCGGACTGTCGAGAATTCCGACGTCTTCAGTGGTCTGGGTCGAAGCCGCGCGCGACTACATGCTGGTTCACACCGAGCACCGGACGCACATCCTCCGCGAGACCATGGCCAGCCTCGAGGCGCGTCTGGACCCTGACGTTTTCATCCGGGCGCACCGCTCCGCTCTTGTCAACGTGGCCCACATTGTCGGGACAGAAAGACTGGGACGCGAGGGCCTTCAGTTGCGGACAACGGCCGGAAACCTGATCCGGGTTGGCCTCGGCCGCCGCGCCGCAATCCGGCAGCGCCTCGGCGGCCGGGCTGGATCAGCCACCACGGTCGATT
>JBGSKU010000108.1:0-4668 GCA_041741055.1 Hyphomonas sp. | reverse complement strand
CGTCGGCCGGTCCAGCGCCAGCTCGAATACGCGCACCGTGGCCCCAGCCTGGGTCGCAATTGCGGACAGCGGGGCCTTGCCTTCGCGAAGTGCATCGATGTGCGCGCGGGTATCCGAATTGCTCGACAGCGACACACCGGCATCCACGATCCCGTGCGATCCGGCGAAGATCGCCAGGGTCGGCTTCTCGATGCGCGGCGGGAACCGGCGCTGCCATCTGGCCAGCCACTCGGCCGCCTCGCCCAGACGTCCGAAATCGCCTTCGCGGCCCATGCCGAGCAACGCGTCGCGGACCTTCTTGCCGGACGCCGTGTCGGGTTCGACCGGCTTGAGAATCAGGTCGCGCACGTCCGACAGGGGAGACTTCTGGGCCGCAGGATCGCTCAATACACATCACTCCCTGCGTCAATCACAAGCGCAGCGTTTAGATTAACAAAAATTCCGGGCTCTGTCCGGCAAGGTTTTATTACGGCGTTCATGCAATACTTGCAGAGAGTCCCCATTCAGTATTTGCTATAAACATGCCCGTCGAACCTATAAAGAGCCCCTGTATCAAGGTTTGCGCCGTTGACGGAAAAACCGGGCTTTGCCTCGGCTGCGGCCGGACCCTGCCGGAGATCGGCGGATGGGTAAAGATGGGCGCCGAGGCCCGCGATCAGGTCACTGCACTGCTGCCCGAACGGATCGCGCGCCTCGAATCGATGGGAAAACGCTGACACGATGGCCTTGCGCAACCTGTTCTTCGTCATGTTCACCGCTGTCGCCGCCGCGATGGTCATCGCCTTCGGCATTGCCCCGAAGTTCAAGGAAGAAGCCGCCGAGCCCGAACCGGTCGCCACGGTCGCCGCCGCCACGCCGGAGCCGACGGCCCTGCCCGGCTCCCGCGCCGCCTTCATCGACAAGGAAAATGACGGCCATTTCTGGACCCGGGCCGATGTCGGCGGAACGCAGATCAAGTTCATGGTCGATACCGGCGCCAGCATCGTCGCGCTGACCTATTTCGACGCTCAGCGCCTTGGGCTGAAACCCGAGGAACTCGAATTCGATTCCGAAATCCGCACCGCCGGCGGCATCACCTATGGCGCGCCCGTTACGCTGGACAGCATCCGGATCGGCCGGGTAAAGATCGAGAATGTCGATGCCGTGATCCTCACCAGCGGCCTCGAGCAATCCCTGCTCGGCATGACTTTCCTTGGCGAACTCAATTCCTACGAAGTCCGTCAGGGGCAGATGATCATACGCCAGTAATCGGCTTGCCATCGAGGCCCTTGCCGACCCCGATTTCCCAAGCAAAGCGCGAGTCGTCACCCGCCCAGCGCGCATACGCGACCCGGCCCTCCAGGCCCGCAGCCTTCATCAGCGCACGGTACCAGTTCTCGACTCCCGCATCGAGCTTGTGCGGATGCACACCCCACAGAAGGCAGGCCTGACGCACACGTGCATCGTCGATGGATCCATAAAGGATCGGCGTTGCCCCGCGCACCCGGGAGAACCGCGCGAGCCGCTCGAACGCCCCGGTCCGCAGCGCCAATGCCGAGGCGCCTTCAGCAGCCGCCATGCCCAGCGAAGTCTGCGCAACCACGTCGATTGCAGTCTGCGCCAGCTCATCGCCGTCGAACTGCGTCATCGATTGGCGATAGTCCTCCGCATTCTCGGTGGCCCTGATGATCCGTGACATGATCGCCACCGCTGTCGCCGGATGCCGGCCGACGGCGGTCTCTGCCGACAGCATCACGGCGTCGGCGCCCTGATAGATCGCTGTGGCGACGTCCGAGGCTTCCGCCCGGGTCGGCGCCGAATTTTCGATCATCGATTCCAGCATCTGTGTCGCAACGATCACCGGCCGGCCGGCGGCACGGGCCGCCCGGATGATCCGCCGCTGGATCACCGGCACTTCCTCCGGAGGATATTCCACGCCCAGGTCGCCCCGCGCCACCATCACCCCGTCGGATGCCTGGATGATCTCGCGCAGTTCGCCCAGCGCTGCCGGCTTCTCCAGCTTTGCAATCAGCGGCGCGCGGCCATTGATGATCGCCTTGGTCATCGCAATGTCGGCCACCGACTGAACGAAGGACAGCGCCACAAGGTCGACGCCGATGGAAAGCGCGAACTCCAGGTCCGCCTTGTCCTTGTCGGTCAGCGCCTTCACCGGCAGCGCCTTGCCGCGCACGGTGAAGCCTTTCTTGTCTGAAATCTTGCCCGGCACATCGGCGCGCACGGTCGGCGTCTTGCCAGCCTGGGTCACCGTGAAGATCAGCTTGCCGTCATCCACGAGAATCGTGTCGCCTTCGGCCAGCTGGTCGAGGATCGCCTTGTGCGGCACCGGGATCGTATCGGGCGCCTCGGTCGTCTCGGCCGCCACCAGCGGATATTCCGACCGCCAGGCCACCTTCATCTCACCGCCCGGAAAACTGCCGACGCGCACCTTCGGACCCTGGAGGTCTGCCAATGCCGCCAACGGCCGGCCGACCAGCGCTTCCACCTTGCGCACGGTCTCCAGCGTCTGCCGGTGATCCTCATGGCTGCCGTGGGAGAAGTTCAGACGGAACACATCCGCGCCCGCCTCGGCCAGCGCCCGAATCTCCTTCAGCGACCGGCTGCGCGGCCCAAGGGTCGCAACGATCTTGGCATTCTCGGCACGCAGGGGCGATTTGGGCATCTGGAACTCCGTCATGACAAGGCTGTCACGACGTCGGCTTATAGCGACTCGGGACCCGCTCGCTAGGCTTCAAGTTATTTCCCGGCCCTGCATCCGGATGCCACCGCCAGTGCATCTCAACCGGAAACCCGGGAACCCGACTCATGAAAACCAAGCTCGCCGCACTCGCCCTTCTGATCCTGCCCCTCGCCTGCACCGCCCTGCCGGAACCTACCACGCCACCGGCTGCCACAACCGACACGGCTCAGGTCATGGTGCTGGGCAGCTGGCACATGGACAATCCGGGCGCCGACATCGTGAACATGGAGGCCGACGACGTGCTCGCCCCGGCGCGACAGGCCGAACTCGAAGCCTTGTCCCGGCGCCTCGCCGCCTTCCAGCCCACGGCCATCATGGTGGAAACCGAAAGCAAACGACCCGACATGCTGGATGCAGGCTACCTGGCCTTCACGCCGGAGGAGTTGAAAACCGACCGGAACGAAATCACCCAGATCGCCTATCGCCTCGCCCACGATCTCGGCATCGAGCGGGTCTATGGCGTCGATGTCCGCGAAGGCGAGATCGACTTCTTCCCGTTCGGCAATGTGCAGGCTTTCGAAGCTGCAAAGGGCCTCGACGTGACCGGTCCGATGATCGCCGAGGTGCAAGCCAAGGCAGCGCGGTTCTCCGAGGCGCAGAAAACTCAAACGATCTCGCAGCTGCTCGCCCTCGAGAATGATCCGGCGCAGCTCACGGCCATGCACAACGAATTCTACTACGGGCTGCTTGAACTCGCCGATGCCGAGACCCAGCCCGGCGCCGCCCTGAACTATGGCTGGTTTGCCCGCAACGCGCTGACCTTCAGCAAGATCGCCGCGACCACCCAGCCCGGCGACCGCGTGCTCATCCTCTTCGGTTCAGGTCATGCCTACTGGCTGCGCCACTTCGCCGAGAACACGCCGGGCTTCTCGCTGGTAGAGCCGGCACCTTATCTGGTTGATGCCGAAGCGCCCTAAGCTTCCACCAGCACGAACGGATCATAGTTCAGCACCGGCGCCAGCCAGCGCTCAGCGGTCTTGACGTCCCAGCCCTTGCGGCGGGCATAGTCTTCCACCTGGTCGCGCTCGATACGCCCCAGCGCAAAATAGATCGCTTCGGGATTGGCGAAATACATTCCGGACACGGACGGCGCCGGATTCATCGCAAAGCTTGAGGTAAGCTCCACACCGATCTGCCGTTCAGCATCCAGCAGGCGGAACAGGGTCGCTTTCTCGGAGTGTTCCGGCTGCGACGGGTAACCGGGTGCGGGCCGGATGCCGCGATATTTCTCGGCGATCAGTTCCTCGCGCGTCAGCGCCTCGTCCGGCGCATAGGCCCACAATTCCTTGCGCACGCGCTCGTGCATGTATTCCGCCATCGCCTCTGCAAACCGGTCGGCCAGCGCCTTGACCATGATCGAGGAATAGTCGTCACCTTTGATCTTGAACGTCTCGGCGATCCGGTCGGCTTCCGGACCGGCCGTCACGCAGAAGCCGCCGATCCAGTCCTCGCCCTCGGGCGCAATGAAATCCGACAGCGCATAATTGGCGCGGCCATTATCCTTTTTCATCTGCTGGCGGAGCGTATGGAACGTGTCGCCGGTGCTGAGACGGATATCGTCGCCCACCGCCTGCGCGCCCCAGAAGCCAACCACGGCCTTCGGATTGAACCAGCCTTCGCCGATCAACCGTTGCAGCATCGCCTCGGTATCACGCCACAAGCCCTGCGCCGCCTCGCCGACCACCGCATCGTCCAGGATTTCCGGATAATGGCCGGCCAGGTCCCAGGCGGAGAAATACGGGGTCCAGTCGATGTACCGCGCCAGCGTCGCCAGATCGATGCCCTCGAAGGTGCGCGCGCCCGTGAAGGCCGGCTTCGGCGCAGTGTAGTTCGCCCAGTCGGGCCGGAAGGCGGCCTTGCGCGCATCTGCCAGCGACAACCGGGGCTTCGGCGGACCATCCTTGCGCGCTTCGCGCATGCGTTCGTAGCGT
>JBGSKU010000107.1:0-2227 GCA_041741055.1 Hyphomonas sp. | reverse complement strand
GCATGGCCGACGGGCGCGGACTGGCCGCAGCGCTGGCGCTCGGCGCCGAGGGCGTCAACATGGGCACGCGCTTCTGCGCGACGGTCGAAGCCAAGATCCACGAGAACGTGAAGAAGAAGATCGTCGAGAACAACGAACTCGACACGGTCCTCGTCGGCCGCACCCTGCGCAACACGGCGCGCGTGGCGAAGAACACGGTCGCGACGCAGGTCGCCGAGATCCAGCGTGATCCGTCCAAGACCTTCGCGGACGTGAAGGAATTGATGGCCGGCGTGCGCGGCCGCGAAAACGTGCTGCGCGATGGCCATATGGATGACGGCATCTGGACCACCGGCCAGAGCCAGGCCCTGATCCACGATATTCCGACCTGTGCGGAGCTCGTGAAAAGCATCATGAAGCAATACGAACAGGCGCGCGCCCGCCTGACCTAGATGTCGCACGGTTCCGGAACGAAATCTGGCCCGGCCGCTGCGCCGGGCCATTTGCATTCAGGCCGGACCGGGAATCCGGGCTTTTGGCGCCTGAACCGCCCGTACCACGCTTTTTCCCCGTTGACCTTCACGGCCGCCAACCCTATTACCCCGCCTTTCTACCCCGTGCCCAGATGGCGGAATTGGTAGACGCACTGCTTTCAGGTAGCAGCGCTGCAAGGCGTGGAGGTTCGAGTCCTCTTCTGGGCACCAGGCACCTGATCGTGTGCATTTCCCGACGTCCACAGACGTCCAAAAACACCAAGAAAAACAATATATTACACCAAAAAAGTCGATCCGTACGGGTCCTCGGAGATCCGCCTGCGTCCGGAGGTTACTATAGTACAACTGCTGGTGCCATGGTACCATTGACGCTCACGTCACCTCGTCCGTACCATACCATGACGCTGACAGACCTTAAAATCCGCAGCCTCAAGCCCGATGGAAAGCCCCGCCGCTACACCGATGGCGGCAACCTGTTTGTCGAGGTTAGTCCCAACGGCTCAAAGCTCTGGCGCTTTGCTTACAAGTTCGACGGCAAGCAGAAGCTGATGGCGCTCGGTACGTATCCGGAAATCTCGTTGGCGAAGGCCCGGGAGAAGCGGGCAGAAGCCCGCGCCCTCCTGCTGGAGGGCATCGACCCGATGCAGCAGGCCAAGGTTGACAAGCTCGAACGCCAGGCGCTCACCGAGCATACCTTCTCCGCCATCGCCACAGAGCTCCTCGAAAAGAACCGGCGCGAGGGTCTCGCCGGCGCGACGCTTTCTAATAAGTCCTGGCTAGTCGGGATCGCAAATGCCGATCTCGGGGACCTGCCGGTCACCCAGATCAAACCCACCCATGTCCTGGTCCCTCTCCGCAAGGTGGAGTCGGAATGCAACTATGAGACCGCCCGCCGCTTGCGGGCCGTCATCAGCCAGGTCTTTCGGTACGCCGTCGCAACAGCCCACGCCGAGCATGATCCAATGGCAGGCCTACGCGGCGCCCTGATTGCACCTAAGGTCACGCACCGGCCCGCGATTGTCGACCGGGAGACGTTTGCAGGACTCGTCCGATCAATCTGGGCCTACAATGGTGCGATGGAGACCAAGGCTGGGTTGCAGCTGATGGCGCTGCTCGATCCTCGGCCCGGCGAACTACGCCTCTCCACATGGGGTGAATTTGATCTCAGGAAGCGCACATCGACCATTCCGGCGGCGCGCACCAAAATGCGCCCGGAGCACAAGAAGCCGCTCTCTGGCGCTGCGGTCGAGATCCTGAAGCGCCTTCACGCTGTCACGGGGCATGAACCTGATGTCCTCGTTTCGCAGCTCTCGCGCGGTAAACCGATCAGCGAGAACACGCTCAACGGATCCCTGCGCCGTCTGGGCTACGCCAAGGAAGAAATGACCTCGCACGGATTCCGCGCCAGCGCCTCAAGCCTGCTCAATGAAAGCGGCAAATGGCACCCCTACGCTATCGAAGCCGAACTCGTGTTGATTTCTGCTGAGAACTGACCCTGGGTTTCCATCGAGAACTGACCCGCCTTTTGACTATCTTTCGGGTTTCATTTCCGGGTCAAGATGATGCCTTCTCCTTTTTCGATTTGGGCTTCTGAGCCGAGCTGTTCTTGAACCGGAAGCTGTCATTGCCGGTTTCGAGGATGTGGCAGTGATGAGTGAGACGATCGAGCAGCGCGGTCGTCATTTTCGCATCGCCGAACACGCTGGCCCACTCGCTGAAGCTCAGATTGGTCGTGATGACGACGCTGGTGCGCT
>JBGSKU010000106.1:0-2092 GCA_041741055.1 Hyphomonas sp. | reverse complement strand
GGTCATGGTGGCCGCCGCGCTGCTGCCGCCCGGGGCTGCCATCGGTCTCTTCGCTGGCAGCGGCGAGTGGGCCTTTGCCCTGCGCGCGGCGCTGCTGCTCAGCCTCAACGTCGCCAGCCTCATCTTCTCGGCCCTGATCGTCTTCCGCCTCCGGAACATCCGTCCGCGCGGATGGATCGAGCAGCAACACGCGGAGCGCGCAGTCTGGCTCAATGCCGGTCTGTCGGCGGCGTTTCTTGCGCTCGCGGTCGTGCTGATCCTTCTCCTCGATCTGGGCAAGAAAATCTCGATCGGTTAGGCTGGCCTCTGCTGGAGGGGGCATCATGGCCAAGACCGAACCGAAGACGAAGCAGACGGCAGTTTCGCCGCGCGATTTCATTGCGGCACTGGAGGAGGGCCCGCGCAAGCGCGACGCCGAAACCCTGCTGCCCTGGATGGAGAAAGTCACCGGCCTGAAGGCCTATATGTGGGGCCCCAGCATCATCGGCTTCGGCCGGTATCACTACAAGTACGAAAGCGGCCGCGAAGGCGACATGTGCATGACCGGTTTCAGCCCGCGCAAGGCCAACATGGTGCTCTACATACTGCCGGGGTATCTCGACCTGAAGGACAAGCTGGCGCGCCTCGGCAAACACAAGACCGGCCAGAGCTGCCTCTACATCAACAAGCTGGCTGACGTGGACATGCACGTGCTGGAGGAAATCGTCCGATACGGGGTCGCGCACGTGCGCAAGAACTATGAGACTTGGGAGAAGTGACGCGCGCCCGGGCTGATCAGTCGAACGGGATATCCAGATAGGCGAACGCGTCTCGCATTATACTCTCGCCGAGTGCCTCGCCATAGGTTTCCATCGCCGCTTCGAACTTTGGGGTCTGAACGTCCGCAAAGGACAAGCCGCACTTCTGCGTGGCAATCGACAAGGCTTCAAAGCTGAATTTCAACAGGGCATCGGTCGCTTCTGGTTTGTTCTCCTGAAGCGCGAATACCAAGAACGCTTTCATGTCATCGGTCTGTGACTTGGTTGTGTTGGCGATCATGCAGGTGGCAATTGTGTCGGTATTTCCCTGCGCCATCGCAGGCAAGCTGCCTAACCCGATCGCCGCAGCAAGAGCCAGTGTGCGCAACATGAAATGTCTCTCCCAAATAAGCGTTTGATCTGTCGAACAATGGCAGACATTTTCGCTTGGCGGTAGAATTATTTTGCTGCTTTCTGCGGCGAAACCACAGCGCTACCCGCCCAGCTTCTCCGCCGCCCGCTCCGCGAAGTACGTGATCACGCCCGCGGCACCTGCGCGCTTGAAGCAGACGAGTGTTTCCATCATCACGCGGTCGCCGTCGATCCAGCCGTTCTGGGCGGCGGCCATGATCTGCGCGTATTCGCCGGACACCTGATAGGCCAGCGTCGGCACGCCGAAGGTGGACGAGACGCGCTGCACCACATCGAGATAGGGCAGGCCGGGTTTCACCATCACCATGTCGGCGCCCTCGGCGAGGTCGAGCGCCACTTCGCGCAGCGCTTCGTCCGTGTTCGCAGGATCCTGCTGGTAGGTTTTCTTGTCGCCCTTCAGCGCCGCCGCCGAGCCGATGGCCTCGCGGTAGGGCCCGTAGAACCCGCTCGCATACTTGGCGGCATAGGCGAGGATCATCGCGTTGGTGAAGCCCTCCTCCTCGAACGCCGCGCGGATGGCGCCAATGCGCCCGTCCATCATGTCCGACGGCGCGACCACATCCGCCCCCGCGCCGACATGCACCAGCGCCTGGGTCACCAGCCGCTCGACAGTGGCATCATTCGGGATCGTGCCATCCTCGTCCAAGAGGCCGTCATGCCCGTGGCTGGTGTACGCGTCCAGCGCAACGTCCGTGATCAGACCAACTTCCGGCGCCGCATCCTTCATCGCCTTCAGCGCGCGCGGCACGAGGCCGTCCGGGACAAGCGCGCCGGTGCCCTCGGCGTCCTTGCCCTCCGGCCCGATATACGGAAACACCGCGATCGCCGGAATGCCGAGCGCCTTCGCGCGCTTTGCCGCCAGCGCCGCTTCCTTCACCGAGAGGCGGTCCACCCCCGGCAGCGAGGTCACCGGCACGCGGCCC
>JBGSKU010000105.1:0-10770 GCA_041741055.1 Hyphomonas sp. | reverse complement strand
GTCGGTAAAGGCCTTCTCGGCCGCGTTGTCGACGCGCTGGGCGAGCCGATCGACGGCAAGGGTCCTCTTAAAGACGTCGCAAGCCGCCAGCAGGTGGACGTGAAAGCCCCCGGCATCATCCCGCGCCAGGGCGTGCATGAGCCGATGATGACCGGCATCAAGGCCATCGACGGCATGATCCCGGTTGGCCGCGGCCAGCGCGAGCTGATCATCGGCGACCGCCAGACCGGCAAGACCGCAATCTGCATCGACACGATCCTGAACCAGAAAGCGATCAACGACGCGGCGAAGTCCGACAAGGACAAGCTGTTCTGCGTTTACGTCGCCATAGGCCAGAAGCGTTCGACCGTTGCCCAGGTGGTCAAGGTGCTCGAAGAGCGCGGCGCGCTCGATTACACGATCGTGGTGGCCGCGACAGCTTCCGAGCCGGCTCCGATGCAATACCTCGCGCCGTTCACCGGCTGCACCATGGGCGAGTGGTTCCGTGACAACGGCATGCACGCCCTGATCATCTATGACGACTTGTCCAAACAGGCCGTCGCTTATCGTCAGATGTCGCTGCTCCTGCGCCGTCCGCCGGGCCGCGAAGCCTATCCGGGCGACGTGTTCTACCTCCACTCGCGCCTCCTCGAGCGCGCTGCAAAGCTGAACTCGGACAACGGTTCGGGCTCACTGACGGCCCTGCCGATCATTGAAACCCAGGCCAACGACGTGTCGTCCTACATCCCGACCAACGTGATCTCTATCACCGATGGCCAGATCTTCCTTGAAACCGACCTCTTCAACTCGGGTATCCGCCCGGCCGTGAACGTCGGTCTCTCGGTGTCGCGCGTGGGCTCTGCCGCCCAGACGAAAGCGATGAAGAAAGTTGCCGGCTCGATGAAAGGTGAACTCGCCCAGTACCGCGAGATGGCCGCCTTTGCGAAGTTCGGCTCCGACCTCGACGCCGCCACGCAGCGCTTGCTCAACCGCGGCGCCCGCCTGACGGAACTCCTGAAACAGCCGCAATACTCGCCGCTGCTGATGGAAGAGCAGGTCGTGGTGATCTACGCCGGTACGCGCGGCTATCTCGACAAGGTCGAGCTCAAGGACGTCGTTCGCTACGAAAAGGAACTTCTCGCCCATATGCGCGGTTCGAAGAAAGAGTTGCTCGCGAAACTGCGCGAGAAGAAAGAGCTCACGGACGAAATCGAAGCCGAGATCAAATCAGCCCTCGAAGCGTTCACCTCGAAGTTCGCTTGAGCTCTGTTGCGCGCGCCCTAAGGACAAAAAAGGCCAGACATGCCCAGCCTTAAGGATCTGAAGAACCGGATCGCCAGCGTGAAATCCACGCAGAAGATCACGAAGGCCATGCAACTCGTTGCAGCGGCCAAGCTGAAGCGCGCACAGGATGCGGCCACGGCCGCGCGTCCCTATGCAGAGCGGATGGCGGCGGTGCTCGCAAACCTTGCCAGCTCGGCGGGCGGCAGTGGCCCGAAGCTTCTGGCCGGCACCGGCAAGTCAGACGTACACCTCGTCGTCGTGATGACGGCGGAGCGCGGTCTGGCCGGCGGTTTCAACGCCTATGTGGTGAAGCTGGCGCGCCAAAAGATCCAGTCGCTGATTGCCGAAGGCAAGACCGTCAAGGTCATGACCATCGGCAAGAAGGGCCGCGAACAGCTCGCCCGCGATTACGCGAGCCTGTTCACCTCGCACGTCAACCTGTCGGACATCAAAGGCAACGACTTTTCAGAGTCCGCGATTGCCGTCGGTCATATGCTGACCAAGGGCTTCGATGCCGGTGAATTCGATGTTGCGACGCTGATCTACTCGCAGTTCAAGAACGTGCTCACCCAGGTGCCGACGGCCCAGCAGCTGATCCCGGCGAAGGCCCCCGAGGGCGCGCCCGTGATCGATCTGGGCGGCGCGATCTATACCTACGAGCCGGACGAAGGCGCGCTGCTCGAAGCGCTGCTTCCGCGCTATATCAACACGCAGATCCTGTCCGCGATGCTGGAAAGCTCGGCTGGCGAGCAAGCCAGCCGCATGACCGCCATGGACAACGCGACACGCAATGCCAAGGACCTGATCAAGGCCTTGAACCTCAAGTACAACCGGGCTCGCCAGGCACAGATTACCAAGGAGCTGATCGAGATCATCTCCGGTGCCGAAGCCCTCTAGACACTAACCAACAAGACTTCATCTCCCGAGGAGACGATCAAGATGAGCATTTCCGCAAACGCAAAAGGCCGCGTGTCACAGGTGATCGGCGCCGTTGTCGACGTCGAGTTCGACGGCGAACTTCCCGCGATCCTGAACGCGCTCGAAACCGAGAACAACGGTTCGCGCCTCGTGCTCGAAGTGGCTCAGCACCTCGGTGAGAGCACGGTCCGCACGATCGCCATGGACTCGACCGAGGGCCTCGTGCGCGGTCAGGCCGTTGCTGACCTCGGTCAGCCAATCATGGTTCCGGTGGGGCCGTCGACGCTCGGCCGCATCATGAACGTCATCGGCGAGCCAATCGACGAGCGCGGCCCGGTCAGCCGGGAACTGCTGCGCCCGATCCACGCGCCGGCTCCGGACTTTGTTGATCAGGCCACGGAATCGGAAGTGCTGGTCACCGGCATCAAGGTCATCGACCTTCTGTGCCCTTACGCCAAAGGCGGCAAGATCGGCTTGTTCGGCGGCGCCGGTGTGGGCAAGACCGTTCTGATCATGGAACTCGTGAACAACATCGCGAAACTCTTCGGTGGATACTCGGTGTTCGCCGGCGTCGGCGAGCGTACCCGCGAAGGCAACGACCTCTACCACGAGATGATCGAATCGAAGGTGATCAACCTCGAAGGCGAAAGCCGCATGTCGCTCGTGTACGGACAGATGAACGAGCCGCCGGGCGCTCGCGCCCGCGTCGCGCTCACCGGTCTTGCCCAGGCCGAATACTTCCGCGACGTGGAAGGCAAGGACGTGCTGTTCTTCGTGGACAACATCTTCCGCTTCACCCAGGCCGGTTCGGAAGTGTCCGCGCTTCTCGGCCGTATTCCTTCGGCCGTGGGCTACCAGCCGACGCTCGCGACCGACATGGGCGCGCTGCAGGAACGCATCACCTCGACCAACAAGGGATCGATCACCTCGGTGCAGGCGGTGTACGTTCCGGCTGACGACTTGACCGACCCTGCGCCCGCCACCTCGTTCGCGCACCTTGACGCGACCACGGTGCTTTCGCGCTCGATCGCTGAAAAAGGCATCTACCCGGCTGTGGACCCGCTCGACTCCACGTCGCGCATCCTTGACCCGATGGTCGTCGGTGAAGATCACTACAACGTCGCGCGCGGCGTTCAGTCGATCCTGCAGAAATACAAGGAACTCCAGGACATCATCGCCATCCTCGGCATGGACGAACTGTCGGAAGAAGACAAACTGACCGTGGCCCGTGCCCGCAAGGTCGAGCGCTTCCTCTCGCAGCCGTTCGACGTGGCGCAGGTGTTCACCGGTTCGCCGGGCGTGCAGGTGAAGCTCGAAGACACGATCAAGGGCTTCAAGGGCCTGATCAGCGGCGAGTTCGACCACCTGCCGGAGCCGGCCTTCTACATGGTCGGCAACATCGACGAAGCGAAAGCCAAAGCTGCCAAGATGATGGCAGACGCCTGATCTGACTGAAGGCAAGGGATAACCGACCGTGGCCGACAAACTGCACTTTTCACTCGTATCGCCCGCCAGAGAGCTTTTCTCTGGTGAGGTCGATCACGTGATCGCTCCGGGCACGGACGGCGAGTTCGGCGTGCTTGCCCATCACGCACCGTTCATGACAACGCTGAAGAACGGTGTCGTCCGCGTGCTGGACGGCGACACGGTCAAGATGCGCATCTTCGTGCGTGGCGGCTTCGCTGATGTCACGTCGGCCGGGCTCACGATCCTCGCCGAAGAGGCCCGCAACCTGAACGACATCAAGGCGGACGAGGTCGATGCCGAAATCGAAGCAACCCGGCTGAAACTGCTGGCGCTCGACAAGGACGACACCAAACAGTTCACGCTGCAGGAACACATCGCCTATCTTGAAGGCCTCCGCAGCGCGCTGGCCAACTGATCCGGAACTGGACGCCGCCCGGGTTCCTCTTGCGGCGAATGCTGCTAAGATTGGACCTGTGACAGTCAGCACCGGTCAGGATCATGGGCGCGCAGGAAATCCCGCAAGACATTGATTCCGCCAGCTGGATGCATGACAGGCCGTGGATCGACCATCCGGACGCCGATGTCGATGCCTATGTCGCGTCCCTGAAACAGCGCCCCGCCTACGACCTGTCGGCCAAGCTGAAGAGCTGGCAGCAGAATGGCTTTGTGATATTCGAGAATGCGGTCTCAGATGCCGATATCGAGGGATACCTCGACGACATCGCTGTTCTGATGCGCGACTTCGAACAATACCGGATCGGTATCGAAGTGCGCGGCAAGCAGCTGGTCAGCAGCGATCTCGATGGGTTTCCGGCGGATCTGACTGGCGTGAAGCTCAACCACATGCACTGCTTCTCAAGGCATGCGGCCAAGCTGAGTCTCACGCCGCATGTGACGGACTTCCTCGGTCATGTGTTCCGCAACCCCGCTTCCGTTTGTCAGTCGCTGACGTTCTGGCGTGGCAGCGAGCAGCTCGTTCACATCGATTATCCCTACGTTCGCCAGCAATCGCCCTTGAGCTATCTGGCGGCTTCGTGGATCCCGCTGGAAGACGTTGATCCGGATTCCGGGCCGCTCGGTTATTATCCGGGGGCGCACAAAGTCGACCGATCGGGCTTCTTTGACTGGGGCGACGGCGCAATCGTCCAGCTTGAACAGGCAAAGCGGATGCCGGCTGAATTCTCACGTTATCTCAGAGAGCGGATGTCGAGCCTCGGGATCGAGCGTCAGGTGTTCTGCCCCAAGCGCGGCGACGTGCTGCTCTGGCATGGAAACCTGCCGCACGAAGGGACGACCGTGAACAACCCGGCGCTCACGCGAAAGAGCTATGTTACGCACTACACCGCAGAACGGGCCCTGCCGGACTGGATGCGCAACCACGATGACCTTGGCCGGCCAATCGGCGTGTTCGAGAATGGCGCGTATTGCTACCGGTCCAAATGGTTTGATCCCGATCCGGTGCTCCCCAGCTGGACCACGCCGCGCCGTTCGGGGCTTAGCCAACTCGCAAGCGCGTTGCGGGCGATGAAGCGCCGTTTGTCCGGCGGCTGATTTCAGCCGAAGACCGCGATGGTCTGGCGCCCGACCATGACCGGTTCGCGCTTGCTGTTCCACATGGTCATTTCCTGACTGGAATAGCCGTTACGTGCGGTTTGCGCGACATGGCGGGCGAGGAACCAGCGGTCTTCGGTGTCGATGGTCTCGGTCAGGAATTCCGCCATCCAGGTCATCGAACTTATACGGGCGGGCTGCGTGAACAGGGACATCGCGGCAGGGGGCGGCGCATCGCCCAGGGCGAGGAGGGCAATCGCATCGCTCGGCGTCTTCGGATCCCGGTGCCGCATCCAGATCGAGACGTCGCCGGCTGGCGCGCCGCTCATGGGTGGGTAGCCGCCCGCGAGCAGCATCTGGAAATGCGCTGCAAAGGCGGGGCCGGGCCGGTCGCTCTTGAAATAGTTGGTGGCCTGCTCGGGAGGCGGCACGTCGGGTGGCGGTAGACTCCCAAACTCGAGCGCGGACGCGCGGGCTGCGCCGAACGTGATGATCGCATCGGCCAGGATTCCGTCATCACCGGACATGCGGACATGGACGAAAACGGTGTTCTTGCCCTGGCGGAGCAAGACCGGTGTGCAGGTCACCGTGCCGTTCACCGGTCCGACGAAGGCGACCTGCACGGCTCTCACCGGCAGCCCCCCAGCCAGCGGCATGGCGGCCTGAAGACAGAGTGCTGCGGTCAGTCCGCCATAGGCCGTTCTGCCCTGCTTCCATGTTTCCGGAATCGTCGTGGCGCGCGTGAGGTCAGCGGCGTCCACGCCTGAAGCGATGAGGTCTGAATAATCCATGGCGGGCTCCTGGGAGGGAAGTATGCGTGGTACACGGTTCCGGAAAGGAACCAAGTCATTACCCAGCGTCACATGAAAACGCCCCGGTCTCGCAACCGGGGCGTGGATACATTTGACGGCAATTGGTCTTTAGTGCTGGCTTTCCGGCGTGGTTACACGAAGCCCGTCGAGTTCATCCGTGACCTTGATCTGGCAAGACAGGCGCGAGTTGGGCTGAACGTTCTCAGCGAAGTCCAGCATCGACTTTTCCATTTCCTGCTGCTCGCCCGTTTTGGTCAGAAAGGCTTCGTCGACATAAACATGGCACGTGGCGCAGGCGCAGGCGCCGCCGCAATCGGCATCGATGCCGGGAATCGAGTTGTTCACGGCCACTTCCATGACGGACATGCCGTTCTTTGCCTCGACCGTGCGTTCGGTGCCGTCGTGGGCCACATAGGTGATCTTTGCCATCTTGTTTTCCGTCTCCTTCAGGCGGCTGCTTGGGCCGCTATATCCTTCATCGGGGTTGATGTATCGCTAAGCACGTCTGGCGCAAGCTTTGCCCCTGACATGATGAGTTTTTTCGAGGCCAGGAATTCTGGCGGGCTGTTCACGGCGTCGACCGCAATCAGGGTGCCGTTGCGCAAGTAGAACACTGCAAACTTGCGCGCCGCCGGATCTCCGCGGACCACAAGCGTATCATAGTCCTGACTGAGCCCGGCGATCTGCAGTTTGAGGTCATACTGGTCCGACCAGAACCAGGGGCAGTCTTCGGCCGGGCGCGGTTGGCCCAGGATCGCGGCCGCCGCGAGCTTTCCCTGCTCGATGGCATTGTGGACGCTTTCGAGCCGGCCCGTGCGCCCATAATGGACCAGGGGGCGGCTGGCACAGTCTCCGGCTGCGAAGACGAGCGGATCCGACGTGCGCGCGTCCCGGTCCACCAGGATACCATTCGAGCAGGCAATTCCTGCATCACGCGCGAGTTCTTCGTTCGGAAGGATGCCGATGCCCGCCAGCACCATGTCAGCCGCGATCCGCGTGCCGTCTGCCAGCACAGCGGCGCTCACTTTGCCGGCGGTGCCTTCGAGTTTTGACATCAGCGCGCCGGTCAGGATGGTTACGCCCTGACGGCGATGTTCTGCCGTGTAGAACTCACTGATGACGGGGCTGGTGACGCGTGCCAGAACGCGCGGCGCCATTTCGATCACGGTCACTTCGAGGTCCATCTGGCGGGCAACGGCGGCCGCTTCGAGGCCAATATAGCCCGCGCCGATGATCACAATGCGCCGTCCAGCGACCATTTTGGGCCGCAAACGCTCCACGTCCGCCAGGGTGCGCAGGTCGTGGACACCTTCCAGATCCGCGCCCGGCGTCGGCAGGGGCCGTGGCCGCGAGCCCGTAGCGATGATGAGGGCGTCATAGGGCAGGTGGCCGCCATGGCCCAGGCGCACTTGACGCGCCGCCCGGTCGATTCCGGTCGCCTGCGTTCCCAGCAGAACCTCGATCTTCTGGTCCTCGTACCAGGCGGCGGGTTTGAAATAGAGCCGCTCCTCGGCAAAATCGCCTTTCATGTAGGCTTTCGACAGCGGCGGGCGCTGGTAAGGCAGTGCCGATTCGTCGCCAACGATGGTCAAAGACCCCGTATATCCGCCCGCGCGAAGGGACTGGGCGGCCTGCGCAGCTGCTTGGCCAGCGCCGACAACCACGATGTCTTTCGTCTGCTGCGTAGACAATCCGGCTCCTCCCTGCATTTCGTGACGGGTGCGTCACTTTTGCTTTTATGCGTTTGTGCCCAACCCTGCAACCAACCGCAATCGGGGCACACCGTCACAGGTTTCCCCGCGTTGCGTCAACGCTTCAGAAAGCTAGTGTACGCGTTCCCATGAAGATTCTTGAGCTGGCTTCCGACACCGACACCCGCGACCTGGGCGCGCGCCTTGCCGCGCGGCTGAGGCGCGGCGACGTGGTGGCGCTTTACGGTGACCTCGGTGCGGGGAAAACGACGCTGGCCAGGGGGCTGATTCAGGCGTTGACCGGACCGGAAACCGAGGTGCCGAGCCCGACCTATACGCTGGTGCAGGTGTATGAGGGACCCGACTTTCCGCTCTGGCACTTTGATCTCTACAGGCTCGATGAGCCCAGCGACGTGCATGAGCTCGGCTGGGACGAGACGCAGGACGGCGTAGCCCTGATCGAGTGGCCAGACCGGGCAGGCAGCTTGCTGCCCTCGTCGCGGCTGGATGTCTTCCTAGAAATCTCTGGGGAAGGCCGCCGGGCGAGGCTGGAACCCCGGGGCGAAGGCTGGCAGGAACGGTTGGATGAGCTCGTTGTCTGACCCGCGGACTGAAGTGATCGATGCCTTCCTGGCGTCTGCCGGAGACGGATGGGACCAGGCGCGCCGGCAACCGCTGGGCCAGGACGCTTCCACCCGGCGCTATATCCGATTGTTACGCGCCGACGGCCAAACCGCTTTGCTGATGGACGCGCCCCGGGTGGAAAGCGATCCGTGCCCTCCGGATGCTGATGCCGCGACACGGCAGAAAATGGGCTGGAATGCCATGACCCGGCTCGCCGCCTCGCGCGTGGAAGCCTTCGCGCTGATCTCGGACCACTTGCGCAGCCTCGGTTTGAAGGCGCCAAATGTTCTCTATTTCGATCCGGTAGCAGGCCTCGCCCTGATTGAGGATTTCGGAGACAGCCGCGAATTCGCGCGCCTGATCGAACGCGGTGAGGCGCAGGAAACGCCCCTTTACATGGCCGCAGCCGAGCGGCTGGCGAAACTGCATGCGGCGCCCGTGCCCAAACTATTGTCCAAGGACGGGATCGTCTGGCCGATCCTTGAATTCGATGATGTGGCCCTGGCGGCCAACGCCGATCTCTATGCAGACTGGCTGCCGGCCGAAATCGGACAGGGCCCGCTTGATGGCGCGGCGCGCGCGCGCTGGGAAGCTGAACGCGACGGGCTCATTGCACAAGCGATGGCGATTCCGCGCGCCTTCACGCTGCGTGACTATCACGCCGAGAACCTGCTCTGGCTGCCGGACGGCGAAGTGGGGCTGCTCGATTTCCAGGATGCCGTGCTGGGGTGGGATGCGTGGGACCTTGCAATGCTGACCCAAGATGCCCGCCGCAACGTTTCAATCGAGGCGGCTGAAGCGGCGATCCGGAGGTTCCTCGATCTGACCGGGCAGGGGCGTACTGCGTTTGACGAACGGCTTGCTGTCATTGGCGCGCTCAATGCGCTGCGGATCGCCGGAGTCTTCTCGCGTCTGCAGCACCGGGATGGCAAACGGCGCTATGCAGATTTCCAACCGCGCCAGCTTCAATTGCTGGCCCGGAACCTGTCGCATCCCGCACTGCGCGGCATGGCGGCATTCGTGCGTGAAACGACCCCGTTCGTGTTCGAGGGCAAAGTATGAGCGTCGATGTTCCGCATACGGCCATGGTCCTTGCGG
Source organism: Hyphomonas sp. (assembly GCA_041741055.1). Taxonomy (GTDB): domain Bacteria; phylum Pseudomonadota; class Alphaproteobacteria; order Caulobacterales; family Hyphomonadaceae; genus Hyphomonas. The sequence continues at coordinate 1,346 of JBGSKU010000105.1, read as the reverse complement.
CCGGGCTTGGCACACGGATGCGTCCGCTGACGGATGCTAAGCCGAAACCCTTGCTCAAGGTGCGCGGGAAGGCGCTGATCGACCGCCTGCTGGATCCGCTGGTGGAGGCAGGGGTCAAACGGATCGTCGTCAATGTCCACTATCTCGCCGATCAGGTCGAAACGCATCTCGCATCGCGTTCCGGAATTGATGTGATCATTTCGGATGAGCGGGGCGAAGTGCTTGAAACCGGCGGCGCACTCGCCAAGGCAAGGCCGTTGCTGGGCGAGGACCCGATCTTCGTGATGAATACCGACGCCTTCTGGGGACCGGAATCGCCGGACCCGTTCCTGGATCTGGCGGCGGCGTTTGATCCGGACAGGGAGGACGAGCGTCTGTTGCTGGCCGATACTGAACGAGCGCTTGGCTTTGACGGAGCCGGCGACTTTTTCCTGAAAGACGGAGACAGGCTGGAACGGCGCGGCCAGGCAGCCTCAGCGCCTTGGGCCTATGCTGGCGTTCGGATCATGAAGCCGCAACTTTACGACAATCTCCCGGTCGAGCGGTTTTCGGCGCTCAAGGTTTGGGACAGTCTGATCCCCCAAGGCCGGCTGGCCGGCCTTAAGCTGGATCGCTTCTGGCTGCATGTCGGTGACCCAATGGCGCTCGCCGACGCCGAGATGTGGGTCGCCTGCCATGGCGGATGAGCTTCGGCCATTCGCAGAAGGCGCCCCGAAAGCCTGGACCATTCCGCCAGGTACGGATTTCCTCGGATCGCTCGCCCGGGTTCTGGCTGAAACGTTCGACTTGAAGCACAGGCCGGACGCATTGGCCGACGCGCTCATCTATGTTCCGAACAGGCGCTCTGCGCGCGCGTTGACGCTTGCCCTGTTCGACACGCTCGGTGGCGGTGGGACGCTGCTGCCACCCGATATCCGGACCCTCGGTGATCTGGAGACAGATGAACCACCGCCCGTCAGCGAGGCGGCGATTGCAGCGCTTCCGCCTGCCTTGTCGCCGGCAAAGCGCCAGGGGGCGCTGGCGCAACTGGCGACCGCTTTCTACCGCGCCGAATATGGGCTCGCTTTACCGCCCAACTCGGCGCTGGCTGCCGCGCGGGAGCTCTCTCGCCTCCTCGAGCAGTCGACGATGGGCGACGATGCCGTCGACTGGTCGCAGCTTCAGGCCCTTGTCCGCGAATCCGATCTTGCCGTGCACTGGATCAATTCAGCGCGCTTTCTCGGCATAATCACAGAAGCCTGGCCGCAATGGTTGGCGCAGAACAATGCCGCCGATCCTTACGAGCGCCGCCGCGTCGCCGCGAATGCGCTGACCGAGGCATGGCGCGCCAAACCACCTTCGGCGAG
>JBGSKU010000104.1:0-2271 GCA_041741055.1 Hyphomonas sp. | reverse complement strand
CTGCCCGATGAGGCGCGCACCCTCGACCGCTGACCCCGGGGTCCGGCGTCTGCCAGTTGCCCACACCACCATCGCCGCCGAAGCCGCGTCGTCCGTGCCTAGGTACAGGTACGGAGTGAAATTCAATCTGATCGGGAATAGGTAGTCCGTGGGCTGTCAGACGGGCCAGAGAGGTCTTTCTGCCTGAAGGGGGATGTGGCTGCGGCGCCGGAGCGCGGCGGCACGTTCAACGAAGGAGAAGAACGCGATGCTCGAACTGAAAACCCTCGCCGTTGCGGCCGCCATTGCGGGCGCTGTGATCATGTCGGGTCAGGCTGTCGCGCAAGGCGGCGCCGGGCAAGGTGCTGGTGCCGGAATGGGAAGCCAGTCCGGCGCTCAGGATCGCGACCAGTTGCGCGTGAAGGATCCTGCCTCCGGCCGCGACCAGTTGCAGGACCGCGACCGCGATCAGATTCGCGATCCGGACCGGGACCGGCTTTTCCTCGGCACCAAAGACCGCATCCGCGCTTTTGACCGCGACGGCGACAGCCAGATCAACCGCGTCGAATTCGAGGACTGGCACAAGGACGTGTTCGGGAACATGGATGCGGACGGCAACGGCCTCAGCCTTGAGGAATACCATGCCGCCCGTTTCGGCGCAGGGCCGTACAGCAATGCCAACCTGCAGCGCCAGGCACTCATGCGTGAGCAGGCGAACCTGCGCAAGACCGAGCGCTTCCGCATCATGGACGGCAATGGCGACGGTATCGTCAGCCGCGAGGAATACATGCGTTTCGGTGAGCACGCCTGGCTTGAAGCCGACACCAATGACGACGGTCAGCTCACCTGGGCCGAACTGCAGCAATACAATCGCGGCATGTAGCCGAGGGAGGAAAGCATGACCCGTAATTCCGCATTCCTGGCAGGCGCTGCGGCGCTTGCATTGGCGACCGTGACGGCCTGCGCCGTCTATGGCGGCCCCTACCGTCATTATGGACCGCCACCGGCGGGCGTCGTCTATGTCATGACCGCGCCACCGGCGACGCGCACCGTGATCATCCCGCCGCGGCCGGGTTCGGTGTCGGTCTGGATCTCGGGCTACTGGAACTGGACGGGCGTAGACTTCGTCTGGGTCGATGGGCGCTGGGACAACAACCCGCCGCGCGCTGGCGCGCAATGGGTGCCGGACCAGTGGGTAAAGACCAAAAAGGGCTGGTACCGCCAGCCCGGCCACTGGAAATAGGCCGTCTCACCGGACTCCGCCCGGCAGTGATACTCCGGCGGCCAACGAAGACGCCGAAGCAGTTGCGGCCAGCCTTGATACGCGCGCCGATGCGGCAGCCATGAGCAACCGAATCGGTCCCAACAATGGAAGGCTCCGGCGGACTGACTCCCCGTTTGCGCGCCCGGCCTCGCCCGGCTAATGTCCGGCTCATCATGAGCGCAGACGATTCCTCCACAGGCGATGACGCCACCGGCGCCCTGTTCGGCGGGGATGAGGCGCATGCCCGCGCCGGCGCCTATGAAGTGCTCGCCCGGAAATACCGCCCGCGCCGCTTCGAGGACCTGATCGGCCAGGAGGCCATGGTCCGCACGCTTTCGAACGCTTTCGAAACCGGCCGCATCGCCCACGGCTTCATGCTGACCGGCGTGCGCGGCGTCGGCAAGACGACCACCGCCCGCCTCCTCGCCCGCGCCCTGAACTTCGAGCCGAAAGATGGCGCAAAGGGCAAGAAGGGCACCAGCCTTGAGCCCGGTCCATCGCGTAGCGAAGCGAAGGGGGGACCAATCAAAGGCGGCCCGTCGATCCATCTCGACCCGTCCGGCGTCCACTGCGAGGCGATCATGGCCAGCCGGCATCCGGATGTGCTGGAACTCGACGCGGCCTCGCGCACCGGCGTGGCCGATATGCGCGACCTGCTTGATTCGTCCCGGTACGGACCGGTTTCGGCGCGCTACAAGGTCTACATCATCGACGAAGTGCACATGCTGTCGAATGCCAGCTTCAACGCCCTTCTGAAGACTTTGGAAGAGCCGCCGCCGCACCTGAAATTCATTTTCGCGACGACCGAGATCCGCAAGGTGCCAGTCACCGTGCTCTCGCGCTGCCAGCGGTTCGATCTGAAACGCCTCGACACGCCCGTCCTTGCCGAACATCTCGGCCGGGTGGCGAAGAACGAGAAGGCAAGAGTTTCCGAGGAAGCCCTCGCGCTGGTCGCCCGCGCCGCCGAAGGGTCGGTGCGCGATGCCTTGTCGCTGCTCGACCAGGCCATCGTGCAGACCCCGGGCGGC
>JBGSKU010000103.1:0-1886 GCA_041741055.1 Hyphomonas sp. | reverse complement strand
TCGGGCGCCGTCACGCGCCAGATCTCGCGCAGGTAGGCGCGCGGGTCGCCGGTCTCCTCGAGGCCATGCAACACGATGACGCGGTCGAACAGGCCGTCCGGGAAGGGCAGGCGCGGATCGCCGACGGCAACCGCCGCATTCCCGCGCTCTGAAGCAGACCAGCCGACGGGTCCATGCTCATACGGCACGGCGGCAATGATGCGGCTCGGCGCATTGCCGAAGGCTTCCAGAGCCGGCAGGGCATAGCCAAGCCCGAGCAGGCTGAGACCCGCAGCGTCGCCCCAGAGATCGGTCAGCTTGCCGGCCAGCACACGGCTGGCCGCGCGCCCGAGCGCCGAGGCGTAGAAACGTTCGAGGGTGACGGCGTCCTGACGCATGGGCTAAAGTCGGTTCCCGGACCGCAATACGGAAGACAGGTACATGGACATCCACCTCGACATACACCAGTTTCCCTGCCTGAACGACAATTACGGATATCTCGTTCACGAGCCGGCATCCGGGCAGACGGTGGCCATCGATACGCCGGATGCCGTGCGCTATCTGGACGAGGCCGCCGGGCGCAGCTGGACGATCAACGAGATCTGGAACACGCACTGGCATCCCGATCATGCCGGCGGAAACCTGCGCATCAAGGAAGCGACCGGTTGCCGCATCGTCGGTCCGGCGGGCGAGGCGGCGAAGATTCCAGGCCTCGATCTTGCCGTGAAGCAGGGTGACACGCTGGAGCTCGGACGCGCCAAAGCCCATGTGCTTGACGTGCCCGGCCATACGCTGGGGCATGTGGCGTTCCACTTCCCCCACCAGCATGCGGCCTTTGTGGGAGACTCCGTCTTCGCGCTCGGGTGTGGCCGCGTGTTCGAAGGCACGATGGAAATGATGTGGAACAGCCTGAAACGGATCAAGGCGCTGCCGAAGGAGTCGCGCCTCTATTGCGCGCATGAATATACCGCATCGAACGCGAAATTCGCCGTCACCATCGAGCCGGAGAACAAGGCGCTGAAGGAGTATGTTGCGTGGATCGAGAAACGCCGCGCCGACGGCCTTCCGACCGTGCCGGCGCTGCTGGAGCGGGAACTGGAGACCAATCCCTTCCTGCGCGCGGACCTGCAGATCATGCAGATCGCAATGGGACACCCGGGCGACGCCGTTGCGACCTTCGGGGAAATCCGTGGGCGGAAGGACAAGTTCTGATGCCGGCGGCCCTGTCCGGCGATCTCGGCGTGAACGAGATCATCCGTCTCCTGAACATGAAGCCGCACCCGGAAGGCGGGCATTACGCTGAAACCTACCGGTCCGGCGGCGGCGGGCGCGGCGCGATGACCGCGATCTATTATCTGTTGCAGGCCGATGAAGTGTCCGCCTGGCACAAGGTGGACGCTGACGAGGCCTGGTTCTGGCATGCCGGCGGGCCACTGGCGCTCACCCTGTCGCCGCCGGACGCGAAGGGCGCCACATCGATGACGCTCGGTCCGGATCTGCGCGCCGGCCAGCGCCCGCAAGGCATCATCCCTGCCGACCATTGGCAGACGGCCGAGACCCTGGGCCACTGGACGTTGGTCTCCTGCACGGTCGCGCCGGGCTTCGAGTTTTCAGGCTTCAAGCTCGCCCCGCCCGGTTGGCGGCCGGAGGTCTGACGCGCCGGATTAGCCGGATATTGAGGACTGGGCCGCAAGGTGGCGCGCGCGAAGAGGGATCACCCAGCCGATGTTTGCCAGACGTCCCAGATATGATGACACGTTCGGTGTGCGCATGGATCTCGGCGCCGACCGTATCGATCCCATGTCGCTGCGGCCCAGCGGGTCAGCCGGGCAATTGAGGGTCAAGCCGCCGGTGATCGTGGAACAGCCGCGCTCCCTGCTCGACCTGTTCACCGGACGCAGCAAGGA
>JBGSKU010000102.1:0-6977 GCA_041741055.1 Hyphomonas sp. | reverse complement strand
GCACGGATCGACTCCTCGCTCGCCCCCGCCCCGCCGCCGCCCTGGGCGAACCCGGCAACCGAGAGCACCGCCGACGCCGTAAGGACGCCGGCGCCCTGTGACAGCTTCCGGATGAAGCTGATGCCCGCGAAGAAGATGCCTTCGGAGCGGCGTCCGGTCTGCAGCTGGCTGTCTTCAACGATGTCGGCAACCATCGAGCCCATCAGCATCTGCGTGGCAATGATCAGCGCCAGGTCGAAAATCGTGATCGTGATGATGATGTTGAACAGGTCTTCGCTGCCATTGGGCGGCAAAAAGCCCAGCAGACGCAGGACGACCGGCATCGGCGCGATCGAAAACGCGAGGACGCCGATCGTGATGGCGCCGCGCTTCTTGCCGAAAGTCTTGCCGATCAGCGGCGCAATGATCAGCGCGAGCACGGCGGAAACGTAGACGGCGGCGGTGATCTTCGCGATCTGCGCGTTGTCGAAACCCCAGAAAATCGTGTTGATGTACTGGTTCAGGGTCGCTGAAATACCCGAAGCGATCAGGCCGAACAGCGTCGCAAGGAACAAGGCGCGGAATGAAGGGTTGGAGACCGTCTCGAAGATTTCCTTGAAGATCAGCCCGAGGGTGAGTTGGCGGGCGGGCGGCGGCGCCTTCAGGTTCGGGATGTGGCGATGGGTGCCGGCCGCGCAGACGAGTACGGCCAGAAAGATGCACACTGCGGCGACGGAACCGTAGGTGTTCCAGCCCCCGACATTGAACACGCCAACCGGAATATCGGGCGTCGGCACGAGCAGGAACCAGAACAGCAGGATCTGGATCGTGAGGCCGCCGAACCAGGCGAAAAAGTAGCGCAGCGACATCAGCGACGTGCGTGCGTCGTAATCCTGGGTCAGCTCTGCCGCGAGGGCTGTGCTGGGCACCTCATAGAATGTGAACGCGAGACGCACGAAAATCGTGGTGGCGAGGAGCCAGAGAAACAGGTCGTTGCCCGACACGCCTGCAGGTGGATTCCAGGTCAGAAAGTAGGAAATGGCGACCGGGATCAATGCGCCATACATCATCGGGTGGCGCCGGCCGAACCGGGTGCGCAGGTTGTCCGACCAGTAGCCGACAACGGGATCTGAAACGGCGTCGATGATCAGCGCAAACAACAGCGCGAGCGCGACGAGGCCCGCATCCACTCCAAGGATGTTGGAGTAAAAGAACAAGAGGACATACTCGAACCCGTTGTCCTTGATACCGGATGCGGCACCGCCGACTCCGAATGAAAGCCGGGTGAACAGGCTCGGCTTGGCCGCGATGGCTGTCGTCATTCGGGCGTTCCTGTGCGGGGCTGTGGGTCAGTGGCTCAAAGGCCAAGCACCGCTTTCGCCATGATGTTGCGTTGGATCTCGTTCGAACCCGCATAGATCGAGGTCTTGCGGTAATTGAAATAGCTCGGCGCGGCGGTCAGGGCATAGGTCGGCGTCGGCGAGTCCACATTGGCCCCTGCTCCTGCAAGCGACAGCGTGTCCTGCATGAACGGCTCGGCATAGAAACCGGCCGCCTCCAGCGTCAGCTCGGTGATCGCCTGCTGGGCTTCGGAGCCGGCACATTTCAGCATCGAGCTTTCCGGGCCGACATTCTGGCCTGCCGACAGCGAGGACAGGACGCGGCGTTCGGTAGCGTCGAGCGCGTCGATGCGCATTTCCATCATCGCCAGCTTGCGGGCAAAGTCCGGGTTCCGGATGACCGGCTCGCCGCCATCGATTTCCTTGGAGGCGATCTTGCGGGTCTTGCTGAGCATGTGGCGCAGGCCGGGCGCATAGGCGTTGCCCCGCTCGAACTCGAGCAGGTATTTCGCATAGGTCCAGCCTTCATTCTCCTTGCCGATCAGCGCGTCCTTGATCTTTACGCGGACGTTCTCGAAGAAGACCTGGTTGATCTCGTGCTGGCCTTCGGCTGGCCCGTCGAGGGTGGGCAGCGGGCGGATCGTGATGCCGGGAAGGTTCATCGGAAAGACGATGAAACTGATGCCTTCCTGCGGCTTGCCGGCTTTCGAGGTGCGCACGAGGCAGAAGATCATGTCGGCCCATTGGGCCAGCGTGGTCCAGATCTTGGACCCGTTGAGGACGTAGTCGTCGCCATCACGCACGGCGCTCATCTGCAACGAGGCGAGGTCCGAGCCGGAGCCCGGCTCCGAATAGCCCTGGCACCACCAGAGATCGGAGTTCAGGATTGGCGGCAGGTGTTTCTTCTTCTGCTCGTCATTGCCGAAGGCCATGATCACGGGGGCGACCATGGAAATGCCGAACGGTGCGACGTTCGGCGTGCCGGCGCCCGACAGTTCCGAGTGCAGGATATAGCGCTGGGTGGTGGTCAGGCCGGGGCCACCATACTTTTCCGGCCAGTTCGGCGCGATCCAGCCCTTCGAGGCGAGCTTCTTCTGCCAGGCTACCTGGCTGGGCTTGTCGATATAGCCGTTCTTGGACAGCGCCATGCGCGCGCGCAGGTCGGCGTCAAAATTGACGGCGATCCACTCGCGTACCTCTTGCTGGAACTTCAGGTCGGACGGGGAAAGCGAGAGGTCCATGGCGGAAGCTCCGGACTATTCGACGATGTCGTAATAGGCGATTTCAGGCGCACCGCCGAGGACGGCGCCGAGTTTCGGGCCGGCGGCCTTGAAATACTCGGTCTGACCGTGCGCTTTGAGCGCGTCGGGGGAGGCATACTGTTCCATGAAGATGTAGTCGGTCTCGGAGCCCTTGGCCTTGTAGAGCTGGTAGGTCAGGCAGCCGGGCTCGTTTGCCTTGACCTTTGCCATGAGGTCCTTGGCGACCTGTTCGAATTCGCCCTGCTTGCCGGCCTGGATCTTCAACTTTGCAACAACACCGATCATGTGCGTTCTCCCTTTATGTTCGCTGAGCACACAGTATGGAGTCCGCCGAAACGGGCAAGCCCGTCCGCAGGGGTAGGTGGCGGTGGTTGTTAAGGTAAATGCCGAATTCGCCTGTCAGGACAGGTCATGTGAGGGGAAATCTCCTTCTGGAACAAATTTTGCTGAACCGTGCGGACTCCTGGAGACCGCAGATCGATGCTGGACATGACCGACACTGAAACGCCCCTGCCCGCCGCCGCTTTGCCGAAGGTGGACCCGGCAGCGATTCTCGCCGTGATCCCGACCCTGAACGAAGCGCGTCATATCGAGGCGTGCATCCGGTCGCTGATGGCCGGATCGCCCGACCTGCGACGCGTGCCGCTGCTGGTGGCCGATGGTGGCAGCACCGACGATACAGTGGCCATCGTGCAGGGCCTGAGGGGAGAATTTCCCAATCTGGGCGTGCTCAACAACCCGAAGCGCCTGCAATCGGCGGCGCTGAACCTGGCCGCGGCCACGTTTGCCTCGGACGCCGCGCGCATCCTGGTACGCTGCGATGCGCACTCCATTTACCCTGACAATTTCATCCTCGATGTGGCCCAGTCGCTGACCGATACCGGCGCGGCCTCGCTAGTGATCCCCATGGATGCCGAGGGCGAGACCTGTTTCGAAAAGGGCAATGCCTGGGTGGTCGACACCCCGCTCGGCTCCGGCGGCGCGGCCCACCGGGGTGGCAAGGCTTCCGGCTGGGTGGATCATGGCCACCATGCCGGGTTCGACCTCGGCTGGTACCGCCGGATCGGGGGCTATGACGAGACCTTCTCCCACAATGAAGACGCCGAATATGACGTGCGTCTCGGCAAGGCCGGCGGGCGGGTCTATCTCGATGCCGGCATCCGCATCCGCTACATCCCGCGCGGCAGCGTCTCGCGGCTGGCGAAACAATATTATGGTTACGGCAAAGGCCGAGCGCGCAATGTGCGCAAGCATGGCTCGCGGCTGAAGATCCGCCAGACCGTGCCGATCATCGCGTTTCTTGGCTCAGCGCTGGGTCTGCTCGCCTCGCTGGTGTTTTTGCCTGCACTGCTGCTTCCGCTGGGGTATGTTTCGATCTTGGCGGCTTCATCCGTTCTGGTGGCCTGGAAGCACAAGTCGGCTTGCGGCCTGTTTGCAGGCCTCGCGGCAGGAACCATGCATATGAGCTGGGCAGCTGGCTTCCTGCGGGAAGCGTTGCTGCCGAATACCTACCAAAATGCGCGCTAATTCTTGGTTTTGGCGCAGAACCTTAGTAAACTAGTCTTCGGACAGGATGTTCAACATGGCCAACTCTAAGACCGGAGTTCAAGCGGCCCTTCGCAGCAGGCTGAAATCGATCGGTCGGAGCGCGAGCGCCCTTCGTGCGCGCATTGAACAGGGATTCCGCCGCCAGCCTGCCAATGACGATTACCAGGAAGCGGCGCCGGCGCCGCAAGGTCCGGTCGCCCGCAAGGCGATGGCGCCGGACGGCGTGTGCATTTACGCGATTGGTGACATCCACGGCCGTCGCGACCTGTTGGAGCGGCTGGTGCAGCTGATCGAGGAGGACGCCGCGACGCTGCCAGAGGGCGTGAAGCCGCAGATCGTGTTCCTGGGTGATTATATCGACCGCGGCCTTCAATCGCGAGACGTGATCAATTTCTTCACCAGCGGCGCCGCCGACAAGTTCGACCCCGTCTACCTGATGGGTAACCATGAAGAGGCGCTGCTGCGCTTCACGCGCGAAGCCTCGTTCGGCAGCCAGTGGGCCCGCTATGGCGGCGCCGAGACCCTTTATTCCTACGGCCTTCAGCCGCCGAACCAGCGCGCCAGCCTGAACTCCCACGAAGAGATGCAGGCGGCCCGCAATGCCTGGGCGAAAGTGTGGAACGATTTCCAGGTGAAGCTGCCGGCGGAGCACCTCGCCTTTTTCCAGTCGCTGAAGCCCTACCATGTGGCGGGTGATTACCTGTTTGTGCACGCTGGCCTGCGGCCGGGCGTGGCGCTGGAGGAACAGACCACGCGGGACATGCTGTGGATCCGCGAGGAGTTCCTCGATGATGCGGCGCCGTTCGCCCAGATGGTGGTGCACGGTCATACACCGATGGACGCCGTGCATTACGATGAACGCCGCATCGGCCTCGATACCGGTGCTTTCCTGACAGGGAAGCTGACGGCCGCGAAGCTGATCGGCACAGATGTTGCTTTCTTGAGCACCTGAATCAACTCAACGTCACCCCATCCGGTGACGCCGCCAAAGACCCTGGGAGAATACCGCAACCATGACCGCGCTTCGTCCTCTACTCATCTTCTTCCTGTCCGCCCTGACGCTTGCCCTGGCCGCATGCGGCACAACCGGCGGCACGGTCGGCGCCCGCGAAGGCGCGACCATCGACGCTGAAACCCAGGTCGCCACGGCCTACACGCTGGGCTCCGCTGACCGCCTCCGCGTGACCGTATTCGGCCATCCCGACCTGTCGGGCGAATTCGAAGTGGACGGCACGGGCGCGATCTCGCTGCCGCTGATCGGCCAGATGAAGGCCGAGGGCCTGACGACCGCCGCACTCGAGAATTCGATCTCAGCCAGCCTCAGCAATGGCTACATCCTCAACCCGCGCGTCAGCGTCGAAGTGATCAACTACCGCCCGTTCTACATCCTGGGCGAAGTCGGCACGCCGGGCGAGTATCCTTATACCAGCGGCCTGACGGTGCAGAACGCCGTCGCAGCGGCCGGTGGATTCACCTACCGCGCGAACAAGAAAGTGGTGCACATCAAGAGCATCGATTCCGACCGCGAGATTGCCTACGACCTGACGCCGAACACGGTGGTCAAGCCGGGCGACACGATCCGCGTGGGCGAGCGGATCTTCTGATCCGGGCTTTCCCGACCAAGATCAACGAGGCGCTGCGGTCCCCTGCGGCGCCTCTTTCTTTGAAGGGATGCGGACCACTGAGTCGCAAATTTCCGGCTGCGACATCCCGTCCCGGACATCCAAAGTCCCGTATCTGCACAAGTGCGCGGCGGCGTGGGTATCGCAGTGCCGGAATATTTAACGAATACTTCTCTCCACAGGTGAAACTTCTAATTTCCCCTTAATTCGCGGCCGCAGCAGTGGTATATGAATTGCAAATGCCAAGTTCAGGACAAGGGAAAAGCTTCATTTGATGCCGTGGGGGCGTCTTCTGAAGCCGGTACCTGAACTTCGGCTGAGTAGACTTGTTAGGGGAACTTCCATGGACTTCCGGTTCGGCGATCAGACCACTGGTCTGGCAAACGACACGTACACGGACCACGAGTACGAGGGCTCGCCCAACGGCGAAGACCTCAGCGTCAAACGTCTGTTCGACATTGTCGCAGCGTCGCTGGGCCTCCTTTTCCTGGCGCCCCTGCTGCTGGTCGTGGCGATCGCCATCCGTCTTCAGGACGGCCAGAAGGCTCTCTACGCGCAGCCGCGCTGGGGCCTGAACGGGGAATCCTTCCAGTGCCTCAAGCTGCGCTCGATGGTGCCGAACGCAGCTGAAAAGCTGCAGGCTGTGCTCGACAGCGACCCTGAAGCGCGCCGCGAATGGGACCTGACGCAGAAATTGACCAACGACCCGCGCATCACGCCGCTGGGCAAGTTCATCCGCGCCACCTCGATCGACGAGCTGCCGCAGCTGCTGAACATCATCCGCGGCGACATGTCGATCGTCGGCCCGCGCCCGATCCCGCTGTATGAGCGCCCGAAATACGGCGAGGACTTCGTCCACTATTGCAGCGTTCGCCCCGGCCTCACCGGCTTGTGGCAGACGAGCGGCCGCAGCAACACGACCTATGCCGAGCGGGTCGCGCTGGACAAGAAATACGTCAAGACCCGCACGTTCTGGGGTGACATCTGGATCATCCTGAAGACCGTGCCGGCCGTCCTGATGTCGACAGGCGCAAAGTAAAGACTGGGCGGGCCCGGCCCGCCGGTCTAGCCTGTGCATTCCAGGACCGCGCTGCGGCCCGCGCCCCAACCGCGCCGAGACCGCCCGCATGAGTTCGACCGGACAACACAAACCGTACGGCGTCGGACGGATGATCGGCTTCGCGCTGGTGACGGGCACCTTCCTGACGGCACTGGCGGCGTTCATC
>JBGSKU010000101.1:0-4370 GCA_041741055.1 Hyphomonas sp. | reverse complement strand
CCGCCCGCCACGCCGCCGACAATCTCGCCGGTCTCGCCCGCGAGCAGATGATGATGCAGGTCGAACAGCCAGTCTTCCGGCCGTCCGTTGCGGGCCCAGCGGGCGACTGTGTTGCCGTCGGCGTCAATGTAGGCGGCGCTGCCGTCCTGCATCACGGCCTTGTGCAGACCGAACTGCGCATCGCCGAGCGCGATGTAGCGCAGGCCGTCCTGGCCATACGTCGCTTCGATCCCGTTCAGCACAGGGCCAAGATCCTCGGCCGCGAGGGACACGGCCTGGCGGCCTTCAGGGAAGACCAGCCTGAGATAGTCTTCCTTGAAAACCAGCAGCGTTCCCGAAGCGCCGAGTATGGCGATCAGGAGCGACAGGACGGCGCCCGACCAGGCGTGCGCCGTCCGCAAGGCAAGCATCGGCCTCAAAAGGCCTTCTCGAAGGCCAGCGAGATCACCCGGCCGCGTCCGGCGAAGAAGCGGTCGTTGCTCGTGGTCCGCACGGTCTGGCTGTCATAGGTCACGTACTGTTCGTCGAACAGGTTGGCGGCCGACAGCGTGATGTTCCCGAACGGCGCCGAATAGCGCAGGAACGCGTCCGTCAGCGTGTAACCGTCGAAATCGCTGGATGCCGTCAGGCCGTCGAACGTCCGGTCGAGATAGCTGCGGCTCTGCAGGCGCAGGGCAAAGCGTCCACGCTCGAAATCGGCGGCCAGGTTCACGCGGTCCGGGCTGATATTGGCGCCGTCGAGGTCCTGGTCGACGCGGCCGTCACCATCGCTGTCCGACTGGCCTTCGAGCGCGGCATAACCGGCGGAGAGCTTGAGTCCTTCGACCGGTGTTTCCCATGCTGCGTTCAGCTCAAGGCTTTCGATCTCCGTGCGCTGGCGCTCGACTTCGAAGACATCGTTGCGCAAGACCAGCAGCGAGCCGAGTTCGGCCGTGCTCCAGAAATAGGCCGCCGAAGCCGACAGCGGCCCGCGGCGCCATTCGAGGCCGATTTCGATGTTGTCGGTGACCACCGGTTCGATGTTGAGGAAGGTGTCGACGTCCTGTCCTGGCGTCGAAACGGCGCGCAGGATGCGGCCGACATCGGCCATGGTAAAACCTTCCGCATACGACGTATAAGCGGTCAGGCCGGATACGACTTCGGCCGTCACCCCGGCATTGACCAGGGTCTTCTCGAAATCAGGCTCGCCGCCGCCGACCTGCTGCGGGCCGTAGCTGTAGAGCGTCTCGTAATCGTCCACTTTCAGCTGGGCGATCTCGTGGCGCAGTCCGCCCGACACGTGCACGCGCTTGTCGAACAGCGCCTGGTTCAGCTGAACGAACGGCGCATAGGACGTGAACTCGGTTTCCGGAACCCAGTTGCGTCCGGTCTTGGTCAGTTCCTGATAGGTCTTGTCATTGAGCACATCGAGACCACCCGTCACATTGAGACCGGGCACGGCATCCAGCGCCCGTTCATAGGACAGGCGCAGGCCCATCTTTTCGGAATTGTTCGCAGATTGATCGAACAGCGTGCCGGTGGGGTCGATCGCCGGGTCCTGGAAGGTGTCGAAGACACCGCCGCCATACACGGCCTCAAAGTCCTGGAAGAACACCTGGCTGGTCAGCAGGCCGCCGGCGAGGTCCTTGTCGGTATAGGTCAGCGACGTGGTCAGCACCTTGTTGGTCGGGATCTCGCCTTCCTGGCTGCCGCGCACTGTGGTTGTCGGCGTGTTGGTGGCGCGCGAGCCGCTGACGAGAACATAGTCGCCGTCGCCTTCCAGTTCGAACTGCTGCGCCATCAGCTCAAGACGGCGCGAGTCGCCAAGATCGTAGCCGGCCTTGGCGAAGAAGGAGAGGCTGGTCGAATCCTGCACCTCGCCTTGCGTGCCGTCGATGCCGATGCGGCGGCCGTCGCCGCTGTAATAGGCGCCGCGCGTTTGTGCGGAGACGCCCAGCGTCAGGTCCATCACGCCGAAATCGCGCCCGGCCACCGCGCCGGTGCGGTATTCATAGCCGTCGCCCTGGAAATCGTTTGCGGCGGAGATCTGCGCCAGCAGTTTGCCGGTCCACACGTCTTCTTCGGCCGGGGCGGCCACGGTGACATAGTTCACGACGCCGCCGGTCGCGCCGATGCCCTGGATGGCGTTGGAGCCGAAGATGACCTCCACGCGGTCGATGAAGAACGGATCGATCGTATAGCCGGCCCGGCTGCCGTCCCGCAGGGGATTGGACTGCGGCACGCCGTCGATCAGGTAGAGCGGTTTGCGTCCGCGAAGGGATTCGCCTGCGCCGCTCATTTTCTCCCGCGTCGGCGAGAAGGACGGCACCAGCGTCGACACGACATCCACGGCCGATCCGGTCAGCTTGGCCTGCAGGGCGAGATCCTCGTTGCTGATCAGCTGGATCGTGGTCGGCAAGGCGGACGGCGGCAGGATGGTGCGCGTCGCGGTGACGATCACCGTTTCCTCGACACGCGTCTCCTCGGTGTCTGCCGGGTCGGCAACGGTTTGGGCCTGTGCGGTTGCGGAAAGGGCGAGCAGCGCGACGCTGCTGACACTGATGAGACGTTTCATGGTGGGCTCCGGGAGGAAAGCTGGAAGGTAAGGCGCGCAGGATTATTGAGAATGATTAGCAATTGCAACTGCGGCCGGGTGCGCATTCCGCCGCAGGCGGGCTTCGGTTCGCTATCCGCGTGATGGCCTCATCGCCGGGGCAGCCATTGCAGCCGGGCCCCGTGCGGCCTATCTCGGGCAGGCAACAATGGAGAATGCCTCATGACCATCAAAGTCGGCGACAAGCTGCCCGAAGCCACCTTCATGGAAATGACGGCGGATGGCCCCAAGCCCGTCACCACGGCGCAAGTGTTCGGCGGCAAGACCGTCGCCCTGTTCGCCGTGCCGGGCGCCTACACGCCCACCTGCTCGGCCCGCCACCTGCCGGGCTTCGTGGACAAGGCGTCGGATTTCAAAGCCAAGGGCGTCGATGAGATCGTCTGCACCTCGGTCAATGACGTGTTCGTCATGGGCGCCTGGGGCAAGTCCTCGCACGCGGACGAGGCCGTGCGCATGCTGGCCGATGGCAACGGCGCCTTCGCGTCGGCGCTCGGTCTGGAGCTGGATGCAACCGGGTTCGGCATGGGCAAGCGCTCGCAGCGCTACTCGATGCTGGTGAAAGACGGTGTCGTGGCCGAGCTGAACGTGGAGCAGGGCGGCGAGTTCAAGGTGTCCGCTGCCGACTACCTGCTCGGCCAGCTTTAAATCCGGCTGTTAACGAACCTTAACCGAATACCGCGATGATCGGCTTGCTCGGGGAACGGGCAAGCCGTTTTCGCGTCGATTTTTATTGAATAACGGCAAATCCCTCCCCAATTGAAACTTAGTACCCACTGTGGAGAGGGACACCATGGACATCATCGTTTCGGCCTTCCTGCTGATCTTCGTCGTCGTTGTCGTCGGCCTGTTCAGCGCCCTGAAATTCGTGCCGCAAGGCTATAACTGGACGGTCGAGCGCTTCGGCCGGTACACCAAGACGCTGTCACCCGGACCGCACGTCGTGAACCCCATCTTCGACCGCATCGGCCGCAAGATGAACATGATGGAAACCGTGCTGGAAGTGCCCCAGCAGGAAGTTATCACCAAGGACAACGCGATGGTGTCCTGCGATGCCATCGTCTTCATCCAGGTCATCGACGCCGTGCAGGCGGCCTACGAGGTCAACAACCTCGTCAGCGCCATCACCAACCTTTCAATGACCAATATCCGTACCGTGGTCGGCTCGATGGACCTCGACCAGGTTCTCTCGAACCGCGACGAGATCAACGCGCGCCTGCTTGGCACGATTGACGCGGCCACGCTCCCCTGGGGTGTGAAGGTCACCCGTATCGAGATCAAGGACCTGACGCCGCCCGCCGACATCACCGAAGCCATGGCGCGCCAGATGAAGGCCGAGCGCCTGAAGCGCGCCGAAATCCTGACGGCTGAAGGCGAGAAACAGTCGGCCATTCTCAAGGCCGAGGGCCAGAAGCAGTCGCAGATCCTGCAGGCGGAAGGCCGCCGGGAAGCCGCCTTCCGCGATGCTGAAGCCCGCGAACGCGAAGCCGAAGCCGAAGCGAAGGCCACGGCAATGGTCTCCGAAGCGATTGCGCGCGGTGACGTCAACGCCATCAACTACTTCCTCGGCCAGGCCTATGTGGCCGCCTTCGAGAAACTGGCGACCTCGCCGCAGCAACGCACGGTCATCATCCCGGCCGAGTTCTCGTCGATCCTCGGCACCATCGAAGGCATCCGCGGCCTGACGGACGCGGCTCAGGCCAGCAACGCGGCGCGCGCTTCCGGCGCGGTTCCGCCGACGCGTACCTGATCCATCCATCGGCCCACAGAAGGAGGACCA
>JBGSKU010000100.1:0-2159 GCA_041741055.1 Hyphomonas sp. | reverse complement strand
CGTCACCCCGGACCTGGCCGCCGCGCACGCGCGTGCCCGGTCCCTGTTGGAGGCGACGCAATGATCATCCTGGGACTGACGGGTTCCATCGGTATGGGCAAGTCTGCCACGGCAAACCTTTTCCGTGAGGAGGGGGTGCCTGTCTATGACGCCGACGCGGCGGTCCACGCGCTCTATGCAGAAGGCGGCGCCGCAGTCGCGCCGATCGAGGAAGCCTTTCCGGGCGTGGTCGAGGGCGGTTCGGTTGACCGCACCCGGCTGCGCACGCGCGTGCTGGACAATCCGGCCGCGATGAAACTGGTCGAGGGAATCGTGCATCCTCTGGCCGGCGCGGCGCAGGTCGAGTTCCGCCAGAAGGCCAAGGGCGAGGGCGCCGAATTCGCGGTGCTCGACATTCCGCTCCTTTTCGAAACTGGCGGCGACCGGAGCTGCAACTATACGCTCGTGGTCACTGCGCCGGCCCATATCCAGCGCGAACGGGTCCTTTCCCGTCCCGGCGTGACGGCGGAGACGTTCGAGGCGATTCTCGCCCGCCAGCTGCCGGACGCCGAAAAGCGTGCCCGCGCGGATTTCATACTGTCCACCGCCCATGGCTTCGACTTTGCCCGCGACCAGGTTCGCGCCATAGTCGCCCTGATGATTCGCCTCGCCAGGGACCAGAACGGATGAACCAGAAGATCCGCGAGATCGCCTTCGATACCGAGACGACCGGCCTCGACCCGGCGCAGGGCGACCGCATCATCGAGCTTGGCGCGGTCGAGCTGATCAATCACATTCCGACCGGGCGCACGTTCCACACGCGGATCAATCCCGGCAAACCGGTGCCCGAAGCGACGGTCCGCATCACCGGGATTACCGACGCGGACCTGAAGGATTGCCCGCCTTTCGAGCATCCCGACGTCATTGACGCGTTCCTGAGTTTCATCGGCGATGCGACCCTCGTTGCCCACAATGCGTCTTTTGACCGGGGATTTCTCAATGCGGAACTGGCCCGCTGCGGGCGCGCACCGGTCCCCGAAAGCCGATGGGTCGATACGGTCGCTATCGCGAGGAAGCGCTTTCCGGGCGCGCCAGCCAACCTTGATGCCCTGTGCAAGCGGTTCGACATCTCGCTGGAAAGCCGCACCTTCCACGGCGCCTTGCTCGACAGCCAGTTGCTGGCCAGCGTTTACCTGGAACTTCTCGGCGGACGGGCACGCGCCTTCAGCTTCGAAGGCGCCAGCGGTCTGGAAGCCGGCGCAGAGCGGCCGACGGCGCGCCAGCGTCCACAGCCGCTCGCCCGGCCGATTTCGGCTGAGGAACTCGCCGCACACGAAAAGCTCATCGAAAAGCTTGGCGCGAGCGCAATCTGGAATGTCGTCCTTTAGCCTTCGGTTGCCGGCGCGCCGGCGCGTTCAGCCGCCTTGCGGTATTGCGCTTGGTACAGCTGCACGAAATCAACCGGATCGATCATCAGCGGCGGGAAGCCGCCCTCACGGGTGATCTCGGCGATGATCCGGCGTGCGAACGGGAACAGCAGGCGCGGGCACTCGATCAGAAGCATCGGCTCGACCTGTTTCTCGGTGACGTTCGACAGCTGGAACAGGCCGGCATAGTCGAGTTCGGTGATGAACAGGGTCGTCTCACCCGCCACTGCCTTGGCCGAGAGTTTCAGAGACACTTCGAACAGGCCGTTTCCGTCTGCATGCGGCGCGGCGCCGACATCGATGCCCAGGTCGATATTCGGTTGGGTCTGGACCGGCGGATGGCCCGGGTTTTCGAATGACAGGTCCTTCACATACTGGCCAAGCACCCGCAGTGACGCGGCGGCCGGTGCCTTGTCTTCAGGCGTGGGGTTTGCGGGCGCGCTGGTATCTGTCATTATCTGTCCTCTACTTTCCTCGGGGCCGAGCGCCTAACATGCGCCCCTTGGCCGCGCAACGCAAAGGCTGGAACCGGCACGAGGCCTGCACTATCTACCCGCTACCCCCCTGTGGAATGCTTAAGGAACCCGTCTCCGCAATGTCCAATCCCGTGATCGAAGTCCTCATCCTGGCGGCCGTGGCACTTTTCGTGCTGTGGCGTCTCTATGTGGCCCTCGGCCGGGGAGGGGATGATCGCCCGATGCAGCGTCCGGCACCCGCGCCGGAGCAGCGCGGCAGTGCGCAGGATGCGCCGCC
>JBGSKU010000099.1:0-2505 GCA_041741055.1 Hyphomonas sp. | reverse complement strand
GGTTCGCGCCGGAGCAGAAGCCGCGGCCTTTGCCGGTCAGGATGGTGCAGCGCGCTTCGCCCGCTGCCGCTTCGAAGGCGTGCAGCATCTCGATGGCCGTATCGACCCCGCAAGCGTTCAGCGTCTTGTCGTCATCGAAGGCGATGATCGCAATGTCGCCGTCGCGCTCGTAGGAAATCTTCTCGTACTTGGCCATCCGGCAGTCTCCCATATCTCTGTTGGCGGTTGAAATAGCCCGGTTGCCGGGCCCCGTGAACGCCTCACGCCGGGGCAAGGCTTCGCGCTATTCCCTTGGCGAAAACGCTGAACGCGCGCTACACTGTTTACAACACGACACGCCCAACCGCTCATTTTTCGGGAGACTCAGCGATGGCACTCGACGGCACCACGGACACCGGCCTGCGCGCCTTGCTTGAACGCCAGAAGGCTGCTCACCTGCGCGATGGCATTCCGTCGCTCGCCAAGCGTATGGAATGGCTGGACAAATCCATCGACCTGCTGGCCA
Source organism: Hyphomonas sp. (assembly GCA_041741055.1). Classification (GTDB taxonomy): domain Bacteria; phylum Pseudomonadota; class Alphaproteobacteria; order Caulobacterales; family Hyphomonadaceae; genus Hyphomonas. The sequence goes on along the minus strand of JBGSKU010000099.1, from coordinate 2,000 downwards.
CGCACGGCGACGCCTTCAACGACGCGATGTGCCAGGATTTCGGCCATCGTTCCAAGGACCAGTCGAACCTGACCGACATCGCCGGCTCCATCGGCGCGCTGAAATACGCCAAGGCCAACCTCGCCAAGTGGATGCGCCCGGAAAAGCGCAAGGTGGAGTTTCCGCTCGGCCTGCTAGGCTCGAAGGCCGAACTGCAATACCAGCCCAAGGGCGTCGTCGGGGTTCTCTCGCCCTGGAACTTCCCGGTCAACCTGACCTTCACGCCGCTCGCGGGCATCTTCGCCGCCGGCAACCGCTGCATGATCAAGCCATCCGAGTTCACCGAGGCGACCTCGGAGCTGATGAAGGAGCTGATCGCGAAATACTACACGCCGGAAGAATGCGTCGTGGTCACCGGCGGTCCCGAAGTGGGCGCCGAGTTCACGCGCCTGCCGCTCGACCATATCCTCTTCACCGGCGCCACCTCGATTGCCCATCACGTGATGCGGGCTGCGGCGGAAAACCTGGTGCCGATGACGCTGGAGCTCGGCGGCAAGTCGCCGGTCGTCCTTGGCCGCTCGGCTGACCTGCAGAAAGCCGCCAGCCGCATCATGGCCGGCAAGACGCTGAACGCCGGCCAGATCTGCCTTGCGCCGGATTATGCCTTCGTGCCGAAAGAAAAGACGCAGGACTTCGTGAACGCCGCCACGCGCGCTGTCGAAACGATGTTCCCCACCGGCCTGAAGGAAAACGACGACTACACCTCGATCGTCAACCAGCGCCACTTCGACCGCATCAACGGCTATCTGGAAGATGCCCGCGCCAAGGGCGCCCAGGTGATCGAGATCAATCCGAAGGGTGAGAATTTCTCCCAGCAGCCGCATCACAAGATCGCGCCGCATATCGTCATCGACCCGACCGACGACATGAAAGTGATGCAGGACGAAATCTTCGGCCCCATCCTGCCGGTCAAATCCTATGGCGATGCCAAGGATGCCGTGGCCTACATCAACGCGCATCCGCGTCCGCTCGGCCTCTACTATTTCGGCAATGATGCCTCCGAGAAGGACTTCGTCCTCAACAACACGACCTCGGGCGGTGTCACGGTCAATGATGTGATCTTCCACGTCGCCCAGGAGGACCTGCCGTTCGGCGGTGTCGGCCCGTCCGGCATGGGGGCCTATCACGGCCGCGACGGTTTCCTGGAGTTCAGCCACAAGAAGGCGATCTATACCCAGACGAACAACGAGATCCTCGCGATGATGCGTCCGCCCTACGGCGACAAGTTCCGCGCGCAGGTAAAGGGCCGCCTGAAAAAATAGACCGTACACGTATCAATAAGAGGGCCCCTCCCCCGGGAGAGAGGGCCCTCATTTTTGATCAGTCTCCGGAAGGGGGCTCCCAGAGTTCGATCGGGTTGCCTTCGGGGTCATGGATGCGCGCGAAGCGTCCGGTTTCCGGCGCGTCCCATTCGGCCCGCGTCTCGATGTCGATACCCGCCGCGCGCAGGGACGAGAGCAGGGCGTCCAGACCGCTCACGCGCAGGTTCAGCATGAAGGATTTTCCAGCCGGCCAGTAATCCGTGTCCGCCTTGAACGGCGCAAACACCACCGGCCCGGCTTGCACGTGCCACATCCACTCGCCCTCGGTCTTCGTGCCCGAACCATCATGCCCGGCGCCGACCCCGAGCTGGCGGTCATACCAGTCCGACAGGGCTTCCGGATCCGCTGCCCGGAAGAACACGCCTCCAATTCCCAGCACAGGCATATTGCGCCTCCTCTCCATGAGGCTCCCAAGCTTCATGGATTGGTGCGCGCGTCAATCGGCACAGGAAATTCCGGTGCCCGGCGCCGATGGCACCGGGCCGGGAAACGTCAGCGTTTCTTCAGGAAGGACGGGATGTCGCTGCCGAAGCCGCGCACCTTGTCCGGGGCGGGCTCGAGGATCAGGTCGTCATCCTTGCGCTTGTAGTCGCGGCTCGGGCGTTCGCGCTTGTCGCTGCTGCGATCCGTGCGCTCGGT
>JBGSKU010000098.1:0-2553 GCA_041741055.1 Hyphomonas sp. | reverse complement strand
CTGGGCCGGGTGCGGGCGGCGCTCTCGACGGGTGAGATAGCCGGCTCGACCCTGGCGCCCGAGCTTCAGCGCGCGGCCGACATGGTCAAGGCGCTCGGCGAGCGGATGCCGGACCAGGTGCTGTCCAAGTCCAAGATCGTGCGCACGCTCACCGCGATCCCGGAATTCACGCCCGCTTACCAGAACGGCATCCGCCCCTGGCTGGGCCACAAGAACTTCGCGGCGATGATGCGCCGGCTGTCGGTGATCCACCTCGAGATCGAAGTGAAAACGCTGGGGCAGGGCCGGGTCGAGGTGCTCTACCGCGAGCCTGCCGGCAACCCGCGCGCCCAGCGCATGGCCGCCGCAGAGCCCGAGCGCGAGCGTGTGACCGAGGACGACGAGATGCCGTCCGTGCATTCGGGGCTGTCCTCACCGGCCTGATCCGGGCGTCTCCCTATGTGGACAGGAGGGGGCGGCGCGGATTACAGCCTGTCGCGAACCTTCCGACCCTCCGAGACCGAGACCACCCCATGTTCGATATCCGCGCGATCCGCGAGACCCCTGAAACCTTCATCAAGGCCTGGAACCGCCGCAAGGCCGGACTGGGGGATGAAACAGTCTCGAAAATCCTCGACCTGGACAAGACCTGGCGCGCGGCGGCGACCGCCAAGCAGGACGCCGAGAAGGCGCGCAACGACCATTCCAAGCTGATCGGCCAGGCCAAGGCCAAGAAGGACGAAGCGGAGGCCGCGCGCCTGATGGCGCTGGTGGCAGAGGCCAAGGCCGCCATCGAGACGGCGGGCGAAGAGGAAGACCGCACCCGCAAGGCGCTGGACGAGATCCTGATGGGCCTGCCGAACCTGCCGCTGGACGAGGTGCCGGAAGGCAGTGACGAGCATGGCAATGTGGAACAGCACAAATGGGGCACGCCGAAGCTGATCAACGCGCCGAAGGACCATGCGGACCTTGGCGAAGCGCTGAAAGTGCCGAGCGGGTTCTCTATGATGGACTTCGAAGCCGCCGCCCGCATGAGCGGCGCGCGGTTTGTGGCCCTGCGCGGACAGCTGGCACGGATGGAGCGCGCGCTCGCGAACTTCATGCTGGATATTCAGACGACGGAGCATGGCTATCAGGAGACGAGTGTGCCGTTGCTGGTCCGCGATCAGGCGCTGGTGGGCACGGGTCAGTTGCCGAAGTTCAAGGAAGACCTCTTTCAGACCGGCGATGCAGAGGGGGCCTTCAAGTTCGCGTTGGAGACTCAAGAAGCGCGCATCGCGATTGAAATGGAACGGGGAGACACCAAAGAGTTTTCTAAGAATTTCTTGGAGTTCGCTTTGCAAGGATCGCGTAGTTGGATCGAGATGAATCGGTTCTTCCTCATCCCCACCTCCGAAGTCCCGCTCACCAATCTCGTCCGTGAACAGATCCTCGACGCGGCTCAGCTGCCGCTGCGCTTCACCGCGCACACCCCCTGCTTCCGTTCGGAAGCCGGCAGCGCCGGCCGCGATACCAAGGGCATGATCCGGCAGCACCAGTTCTACAAGGTCGAACTCGTCTCCATCGTTGCGAACGAGGAGGAGGGCCTGAAGGAACTGGAGCGGATGACCGCCTGCGCCGAGGAAGTGCTGAAACGCCTCGATCTGCCCTTCCGCCGCATGCTGCTCTGCACCGGCGACATGGGGGCAGGGGCGCGCAAGACCTATGACCTCGAAGTCTGGCTACCCTCGCAGAACACCTACCGCGAAATCTCGTCCTGCTCCTATTGCGGCGACTTCCAGGCACGGCGGATGGATGCCCGCTACCGCGCGGATGCGAAATCGAAGCCGGAGTTTGTGCATACGCTGAATGGCTCTGGCCTTGCCGTGGGCCGCACGCTGGTGGCGGTGCTGGAAAATTATCAGAACGCGGATGGTTCGATCACGGTGCCGAAAGCGCTGGTGCCGTATATGGGCGGGGTTGAGGTGATCAAGTGATGTTGCAAGGCCCTCACCTCCCACGACCTGCGGTCGCGGGCCCCTCCTCTCCCGCAAGCGGGCGAGGGGCGAAGTGGTGCATGTGGCGGAGCGCGGTAAATCCCTCTCCCGCTTGCGGGAGAGGAGGGGCCCATTGCGAAGCAATGGGAGGTGAGGGCCTTTAGATGAGAATTCTCCTCACCAATGATGACGGCATCAACGCCCCCGGGCTCTCCGTGCTCGAGGAGATTGCCAAGCAACTGTCAGATGACATCTGGATTGCGGCGCCGGAGGAGGAGCAGTCCGGGAAGGGGCGGGCGATTTCGCTGACGCAGCCCGTGCGTGTACGGAAGGTTGGGGCGAAGGCGTGGGCGATTGCGGGGACGCCTTCGGATTCTGTGCTGCTCGCCTACAAGGACCTGATGCCGGAACCGCCGGACCTTGTGCTGTCGGGCGTCAACCGGGGCCAGAACATTGCCGAGGATACGAGCTTTTCCGGGACCGTCGCTGCCGCCATGTTCGGGATGCAGATGGGTGTGCCTTCGATTGCGCTGAGCCAGGCGCAGAATTTCCGCGACCGGGGGTCGCTGCCCTGGGAGACGGCGAAGGCCTGGGGCGC
>JBGSKU010000097.1:0-2250 GCA_041741055.1 Hyphomonas sp. | reverse complement strand
CCGGCGAGCTGGAAAGCATGCTGGCCGAGCCGCTGCCGGTATCCTCGAAGCTGCTCGGCGAGATCGAAGCCGATTTCTGCGCCGCCGGTGTGCGCGTGGCCGAGGAGCTGGGCGAGCTGTCGGCACTGGACCGCGTGATCGCCATGCGCCGGGCGCATCTGGAGGCGGCCACGACCACGGCCGATACCGGCCGGATCATCCAGGCGAAACTGGAACTCGGCCGTGCACTGATTGTCCGGGCGGAGAAGCAGTTCGACCAGAACGTCGTCAAGGAAGCGATCAGCCACCTCGCCCAGGCCGTGGAAGGCCTGCGCACCGATCCGGCGATCCAGCGGGCCCAGTCGGCCTCCGACGCCCTGTTCAAGGCGCAGACGATGATCGAGAACCGCAAGCGCTTTTCGCTGAACTTCGGGTCTTGATGACGCCGCGCTGAGGCGCACCCTTCATGCTATTGTTGTTTGGGGTCGGAGTCCGCATTTGGCGGTGGAAGCAAGGATATGATCCTCGCCAGCATCACGACGGTCATGAACATTCCGATGAAGGATTGAAGCACGATCAGCGTCAGGGACAACGAACCCTGGTGCGCCGAGAAGACGGATATGTCGAACGTCACCAATGCGCGCATGCACTGCTGAAAGACGATGGGAAGCGAGACAATCCCATCTGCATCGACGCCGGCGATGACGAGTTCGCCGATCTGCCGGAGGTGCAGGTATGCCGCTGAGTACCATAGTCCGATCTCGAAGAAATTCATCAGCACAGCGATCAGGAGACGGTAGCGTCCGCGCAGCGAATAGGGCTGGTCTACTTCGCCTCTCAGGAACTTTCGTTGATGAAAGTAGGGATCGAAGACGAGCACGTTCACCTGCACGATGAGGATGTCATACAGCCGGTAGGCGGCGTAGATGCCTACCGCCGCCGGAAGCCAGGACAGGAGGGTTACGTTCAAGGCTGCCAGTATGGCGGCTGCAAGGGCCAGCCCGAAATTCAGGATGATCCAACTGTCGACAAGCGCAGATCGAAAGGACCGGCTACGGCCTTTGAATGCGGTCGCGTTGAGAAGCGCCAATGGCGTAAGGGTTTTGAGAAACTGGAAGAGCGCCCCGGTCGAATTCACGAGGATGCCTTCGTCGCCATCCTGCATTCCCTGTGACATCGTTTCGCTCCCCCGTGCTGATGTACTCCAGCAAAGCGAAAGTCTGCCTTCATTTCAACTCTGCACAGCGTTTCTTCGTGCAACGACTGGCCCGGGTTGAAACTAACCCGCTTTGACCGGCGGCAGCGGACAGGACACGCCTGTGCCGCCGATGCCGCAATAGCCGTTCGGGTTCTTGGCCAGGTATTGCTGGTGGTAGCCTTCGGCGAGGTAGACTTCCGGGCGGGGGGCGAGTTCGGTGGTGACCGAGGCGCGGTGGCCGGCAGCGGTGAGTTCAGCGTTGTAAGCCCCGACCATCTCGCGGGCGGTCTTTTCCTGTCCGGGCGTCGTCCAGTACAGCGCGGAGCGGTACTGGGTGCCGACATCATTGCCCTGGCGCATGCCCTGGGTCGGGTCATGGCTTTCGAGGAACAGTTTGACGAGCTCGGCGAAGGTCACCTCGGCAGGGTCGTAGATCACTTCCACGACCTCGGTATGGCCGGTCTGGCCCGAGCAGACTTCCTCATAGGTGGGGTTCGGGGTGAAGCCTCCGGCATAGCCGACGCGGGTCAGCCAGACGCCCTTGGTCTGCCAGAAGATGCGCTCGGCGCCCCAGAAGCAGCCAAGGCCGAATACGGCCGTCTCGAAACCGGCAGGCGCGGCAGCCTCCAGCGGGCGGCCATTGACGAAGTGGGCAGCGGCCGTGCCGATCGGCGCGGAACGGCCGGGCAGGGCGATGTCACGGGTAGGCAGGACGGCAGGCTTGCGGGCGAAGAACATCAGCAGTCTTCCTTGTTTCCGTCCCAGATATGGGAAGGAAACGAAGTAGACGCAATCACAAGCTTGCGAGCGGGCGGATCATCCGGTATCTGCTCGCCCTTCGCCGTCTGCGGCGTACGGAGAGGTGGCCGAGTGGTCGAAGGCGCACGCCTGGAAAGTGTGTAGACGGGTGACCGTCTCCAGGGTTCGAATCCCTGTCTCTCCGCCAGCCCATTTTCGGGCCTTTTCCTGAAAATCAGGCCGGGCGTTCGACCAGGCGGGCGACGCCGAGGAGTTTGCGTTCGCCGACGCGGAAGGCGGCGAGACCGCCGAAATAGAGGAAGTAGACCATCATG
>JBGSKU010000096.1:0-4715 GCA_041741055.1 Hyphomonas sp. | reverse complement strand
GGCGGGGCCGAGAGGGCTTCTCGGCCGAGGTACGCCGCGCCGTTCCGAAGACGCTCGCGTTCGGCGCGCAGACCTGGCCGCACAGGCTCGTGCGCGCCATGCTGGCCGAACAGGTCTATCGCGCAATGACCATCCTCGCTGGAACGCCCTACCACAAAGCCTGATCTTGCCCTGAAAAAGTGGGGCTCCAGCATCTGGAGGGGAGGGAGACCTGGAGCCCCGGTGAAGCACCGCTGGCTGCGGCGGCTTCATCTTGCCTTGTTTACGCAGCGATGCCCGGCTGGATCACTCCGAAGGGCGGAATTGTGCGAGGTTGCCCGACAGGGGCCACGCGCTTTAAGGATGACGCGGGGAACGGGCGGACCTTTCGCTGGAGTGGGATCGATGAAGAGCCGGGACATGTGGCGCATTTACGGACCGGTCATCGCGCTTGCGCTGGCCGGCTTCCTCGTGGCTTTCTTCGTCATGGATCCGGCGCCGCCGAAGACCGTGCGGTTCGGCGCCGGCGCGCCGGGCGGGGCCTATCATGACTATGCCGAACGTTATCAGCGTCTGCTGGCCGAACAGGGCGTGAATGTCGAACTCGTCGACACGGCCGGCTCGATCGACAACCTGCGCCTGCTCGACGACGACTTCATCGATGTGGCGTTGGTACAGGGCGGGCTGACAGGTGCGACTGAAGAAGAAAGCCTGCGCTCGCTGGGCGGCCTGTTCGAGGAGCCGTTCTGGGTCTTCGTGCGCGACGGCGCGAAGGCCGCGGATTTTGGCGACCTGAGGTCCCTTCGGGTCACCATCGGCCCGGACGGGTCCGGCACGCGGGCGCTCGCGACCGCGCTGCAGACCAATTATGGCGGTGACTGGCCCGAAACCGCTCGCCTGTCGATGTCGACGGCGGAAGCGATTGCGGCCCTCAAGGCGGGCGACGTGGACGCTGCCGCCTTCGCCGCCTCGCCGGACGCGTCCTATGTGCAGACCCTGCTGCGCACCAGCGGCGTCTACCTGCTGCCCTTCGACCGGGCCGAGGCTATTGCCCGGCGCGATGACGGCCTGTCGGCGGTTGTCCTGCTGCGTGGCATCACCGATATCGGCGCCGATATTCCGGAACGCGACGTTCCGCTTGTTGCGGCCGTGTCCCAGCTCGTGGTCAGCAAGGACATCCACCCTGCTATCGAAGCGGTCCTGCTGGACGCTGCCAGCGCCATCCATGCCGAACCAAGCATCTTCTCGCCGTCCGGCCGGTTCCCGAACCTCGCGAATGCGGACCTGCCGGTCAGCCGTCAGACCACCCGGTTCTACCGCGACGGGCCGTCTTTCCTCAGACGGTACTTTCCGTTCAGTGTCGCGAACTTCCTCGACCGGGCCTGGGTTCTGGCGATTCCGCTGCTGACACTGGCCTTCCCGCTCGTCCGGGCGGCCCCGCCGATCTATCGCTGGCGCGTGCGACGCCGGATCTACATCTGGTACAAGGACCTGCGTGCGCTGGAAGAAGAAGGCCGCGCGACCCCCGCCGGTGAGGCGCGCACCTCGGTGCTCAGCCGTCTGGAACGCCTGCAGGCGGACATCGGCGGGCTCGATGTGCCGCTATCCTATACCGATGACCTCTACAGGCTGCGCAGCCATGTCGAGTTCGTGAAACAGCTGCTCGGCGCATCGCCGAAGCCGGCCACCGTCGCCTAGAGCGATGTCCGCTCAAGTGGATCCGGTTGAGCGGAAGACATCGCGACAAAACAAGAAACTGGAGCCGGCGATCTGATTCCATCAGATCGCACCCGGCTCTAGATCAGGCCGGCCGCTTTCGCCTCAGCCTGGTAGGTGCGCGAGACCGGCGCCTCCTTGCCCGAGGCCAGCACCAGGAACACCTTGCCGCCGCTGCGTTTCACATCGCGGATCGCGGCTTTTGACACCCACCATGACCGGTGCACCTGCAGGCCGCCCGCCGTCTCCAGCTCGCGCAGCGCATCGGCCAGCCGCATCAGGATCAGTTCTTCGCCCAGGCTGGTGTGAATGCGCAGGTAATGGTCCTCGGAAGACACCGCGTAGAGGTCCGCCTGCCGGAATTTCAGCGGCAGCCGGGAGAGGAAGGTCTCCACTGGCCCGGCGCCATCGGGCGCGTCGGTCGGCGGTGGCGTGAGGATCGACCGGTCGGCCATGTAGCCGATGCCGGTCATTGCGATCGAGATGACCAGAACGAGGCCGAACAGTCTCGGCAGATAGCGCAGCGGCAGCGTCCGGCCGTTGATGCCGGCCTCTATCAGCATGAGTGCGGCGGTGACGCCGATGGCGGCGGCGATTGAGGTGACCGCGAGGATGACGATGATGTGGCTGCCGGGCCGCAACCGGTCGAGCAGCGCACGGCCTGCCTCGGCCGAATAGCTGCCCAGCATCACCAGGCCGATCCAGTAGATCGCGCGCAGCCAGAAGGGCGCGTTGCCTGTGGAATCGTAGGGATTGATGAAGGCCAGGAACAGGCCCGCCGCGCCGAAAACGCCGAACTCCCTGATCCGCCGGGGCCAATCGATGGTCATGACGGGGATCTGCCTCCTGCATTTCGCGCTTCGTGAACCGTATTGGCCGCATTTCGCGAAGGATTCCAGCCGCTGCACGTAGATGCGGTGGCGAGCGGGCAAGGGCGCGGCGAAGTTAGCGGGGCCGTCCACAAACCGTCCACACGACAGTCCACAAGTTGCCGAGGAATCCAAACCAGATGACCGACATTTCCTTCCCCCAGACCCAGCCCGCCTTTTCGCTCCGCCGCCTCTGGAAGCGGCGCAAGAACACGCTGACCGTTCTCGCAGCGGCGGCGGGGTTCGCCTGGCTTTCGCAGACCATCCTCTCGGGGCAGGGCGCTGATACCGTCCGCTTCCGGGTTGACCTTTCGCCGCTGCTGGAGATCTCGCCGGTCCTGCAGGCGCACATTGCCGGGGCGACCGCCTCATTCCTGATCGGCACGGCGCTGCTGATCGGTGTGAAGGGGCGCACCTTCCACCGCACCCTCGGCTATGCCTGGGTCGCGACGATGGCGGTCACCGCGATCAGTTCGTTGTTCATCACCGGCCTCAATGGCGACAATTACAGCCTGATCCACCTGCTGTCCGGCTGGTCGCTGATCGTCCTGCCAATGGGCCTCGCCGCCGCGCGGCGCCGTGACATTGCCAGGCACCGCAAGGAGATGACCGGCCTGTTCTTCGGCGGGATGCTGGTGGCGGGCCTGTTCAGCTTCCTGCCGGGCCGGCTGATGTGGCACCTGTTCTTCGCGGTCTGAGCGGATTGGAGTCTTACGAGCGTTACCGAACCCGTTTACAACCTCCTCAGGGCCCAGAGGCGCTGAGGAGGACACGATGAAAAAATATGCATGGCTTGCCGCGATTTCCGTGCTGACGGGCTGCCAGTCGGCCGGAAACCTGCCGCTGATCGGGGATGTCTTCGCGCCGAAATCGGCCGAGGAGGCGCTGGAATCCTATTATCGCGCGTTGCCCGACGAATTCTATCCGCGTGCCCCCAAGGGCGTGGCGCTGCCGGCGTCCGACAAGGCGCTCTCGCGCATTCTGGTCGCGTCCTGCTTCGATGAAGAACTGGGCGACAGCCCCGTGATGCGGTCGGTGGCCGGCGAAGAGGCCGACCTCTTCCTGATGATCGGCGACAATGTCTATGGCGACAAGGACGGCCCGGCCTACCGTAACAACGAGGCCGACCTTGACGAGCTGCGCGAGAGTTTCCGCGACCTTGCGGCCCGCGATGACTTCAAGGCCGTCCGCGCGAAATTCCCGATGATGGTGGCGTGGGACGACCACGACATGGGCGCCAACGACGCCGGCAAGGAGTTCCCGTTCAAACGCCTGGCCGAGCGCATCCATGAGCGGTTCTGGGGGATCGATGACCAGGATGTGGGCGCCTATCCCGGCACCTATTACGCCCGCACGTTCGGCCCGCCGGGCCAGCGCACACAGGTCATCATGCTCGACACGCGCTTTTTCCGCTCGGCGCTGACGCCAACCGACGCGTGGGGCAAGCCCGGCAAGGAACGCTACATTCCCTCCGCCGATCCGGCGCAGGACATGCTGGGCAATGACCAGTGGACCTGGCTGGAAAACCGGCTGCAGGACCCCGCCGATGTGCGCCTGATCATCTCGTCGATCCAGGTCCTGCCGACTGACGGTCACGGCTTCGAGGCCTGGCACACGCTGCCGCTGGAACAGCAGCGCCTCTACCGCCTGATCCGCGAGACCGAGGCCAACGGCGTGGTGTTCGTGTCCGGCGACCGGCACACGGCCTTTCTCTACGAGGACAAGACCGCCTTGCCGTATCCGGTGTCCGAGATCACCGCATCGTCCGTGAACGTCACCTTCGCGACGACGACGGTCGAAATGGACAGCGCCCAGATCGGCGAAGGCTATCCGCCCGCCAATTATGGCGCCATCGGTATCGACTGGACCGGCGGCACGGTGAGCCTTGAGGTGAAGTCCGAAACGGGCGAGACGGTGCGTGAAACCAAGACACGGTTCCGCTGAAACGGAACCCCGGGCCCTGAAGGGAACCGCAACGCGGCGCAATGGCTGAAACCCGCAAAGTCCTGTCGCTCATCCTGGCGGTGATGATCCTGCAGATGGCGGGCGGGCTGACCGGTGTGCTGACACCGCTCGGCCTTGAGGCGATGGACGTTCCGGCCACGCTGATCGGCCTGGTCGCGGCGTTGCACGCGGCGGGCTTCATGGCGG
>JBGSKU010000095.1:0-6962 GCA_041741055.1 Hyphomonas sp. | reverse complement strand
CCTGCACATGCTTCTCGGCCGAAGACTCTTTCGGCCCGGATTTCTGTCTCATCTTCACTCCTCGTATCAGTTACGATGAGCCAGAAATCCTCCTTAAGCAATTTGGCCGATCTGTCTCACAGTCGCTGACGGGGAACAGTGCCGGTCAACATGGTTCTGCAGGCTCGGATCGGGAAAGATGAAGGCCCATTCCATCTGTCTATCCGGTACAATGTTGAGGATGTGCTCTTCAAAACGCACCCCATCTTGCCACTCGGCGTACCGGACTTTCCCCTCCAGCCGTGCCGAGACAGGCCGGGGAATTGCCAGCAGGTCCTGTGTGATGTTCCGGTTGCCCTCGTCCTGTGAAATATCCGTCAGGCTTTCAAGATGTGGCCAGATCACATCCGGTGAGGCGTGAATGATGATCGTGCGTTCGAAACGGTAGTCTTGCTGCACCGATATCCATTCTGGGCCAAGCGCTGAAGCGAGAGCCGCAAGACTAGCCAGAAGCGCGGCATTCATCCGCCCACGGCGATGGAACTGCTTATGAAAGGAGTGGGTCATAAAGCCACCGAAGCTCAAAAGGGTAAGCCAGACGGGGACCAACATGACAACGCAGATCACGCCCTCTCTCAGCAGCATTCCCCCAGCCAACACCACGATGAACATGATACTCAGCGGCAGCCAAAGGGCATGAAACGTCGCATCGCGGACTCCGGCCGGGTCTGTCAAAAGTGAGGCAACGGCGCCGGTACAGAACGGCGCAACAAGCAGGAAGCCTATCGAAACAGTCGCGTCTCCGTACGAAAGACTGCGGATCATGCCGGGTATGGCATAGATCGCGAAAACGATGGCGAGCAGGATTGCAAACACGCCGGCCAATCTTGCGCCTGCAAATGCCATGGCCCCCAGCCGCGAGGCATCTGGTGGCGGGTTTTCAGTCTCTTCCGGGCGTGACGGGTCGTTCATCTGATCGTGCCTCGTTCGCGGTACGCAAGGTGCAGCTGGAACCACGTCTGGTAGACTTTCAATGCGGCGTCCTGTCTCGTGCGCGCATGAAGCCCCCCGCAATCGTTGCATAGGCGCCGCCCTGAGCGCCGCCGCTTGCCCATCTCCCGCCGTGGGAGGCGAAGGCCCCGCGCGCTCACCCGTCCTCAACCCCCACATCCTTCAGCAGGTGCGGTGGAATGCGGGTGCGCAGCTGCGCCTTGGCGCGGCGGGTCTGGCCGGCGATGTCGTTGGCGGCGCTTTTACGGGCGGGAAAGCGCCAAACCCGTCTGGCGGCGCGCGCCAGTCGAGAAAGATTGGTCATGTGAACCTTGAAGCTGGATGTGGAGACGGGGCAGGGGCATGACGGTCTCCTTTCCGGGCTTCGGGCCACTGAGATGCGGCGGGTTCGGATAGAATTCAGCTACTACAGGTTTGCCGGATGTGAAAGATCGGGCATGCCTGAGACGCTCGCCCGGTCCGGAAATTGGAAAACCCATTCCAAAATACGCGCCAAATTGACCCTGACGTAAGCGTCAAGCCTTGCGCGCGAGGCCCCGCAACGGTAGGGACGGCGCACTTTTGAAGTTCCACAACCATAAACCAGCCTGGGAGCGCCCGCATGAAGGTTCTCGTGCCCGTCAAGCGCGTCATCGATTACAACGTCAAGGTCCGTGTGAAACCGGATCAGACCGGAGTCGATCTCGCCAACGTCAAGATGTCGATGAACCCCTTCGACGAGATTTCGGTCGAAGAAGCGGTCCGCATGAAGGAAGCCGGCACGGCGACCGAAGTGATCGCGGTCTCCATCGGCCCGCAACAGGCACAGGAAACCATCCGCACCGCGCTCGCCATGGGCGCCGATCGCGGCATCCTGATCAAGACGGACGCCGCCGTTGAGCCGCTCGCGGTCGCCAAGCTGCTGGCCAAGGTCGTCGCCGACGAGAAGCCGGACCTCGTGCTCCTCGGCAAGCAGGCCATCGACGACGATTCCAACCAGACCGGCCAGATGCTGGCTGCGCTGCTGGGCTGGCCGCAAGGCACCTTTGCCTACAAGATCGAGAAAGACGGCGACGCGCTGAAAGTCACCCGCGAAGTCGATGGCGGCCTGCAGACCGTGAAGCTCACGCTGCCGGCCATCGTCACGGTCGACCTGCGCCTCAACGAGCCGCGCTATGCCTCGCTGCCGAACATCATGAAGGCCAAGAAGAAAGAGATCGCCGAGAAGTCGCCGGACGATTACGGCGTGGATATCTCGCCGCGCCTCACGGTGGTGAAGGTCACCGAGCCGGCCGTGCGCAGCGCCGGCATCAAGGTTGAAGATGTGGCCACGCTGGTCTCGAAACTCAAAACTGCAGGAGCGATCTGATGGCTGTCCTCGTCATTGCTGAACATGCCCACGGCGCGCTGTCCGATGCGACGCACAAGGTGGTGACCGCCGCGTCGAAATTCGGCGGCGATGTCGATGTGCTCGTGGCCGGTGAAAACGCCGGTTCGGTTGCCCCGGCCGCTGCGAAGATCTCCGGCGTCCGCACGGTGCTGAAAGCGGAAGGCGAAAGCCTGCGCAAGCAGACCGCCGAAGCCATGGAAGCCCTCGTGGTGCCGCTGATGGCGGGCTATGATGCGGTGTTCATCGCGGCCACCACCACGGGCAAGAACATTGCGCCGCGCATCGCGGCCAAGCTCGATGTGATGCAGCTCTCGGAAATCATCGAAGTCGTCGACCCGTCGACCTTCGTGCGCCCGATCTATGCCGGCAACGCGATCATGACGGTCAAATCGTCGGACGCCAAGAAAGTCATCACCGTGCGCGGCACGGCGTTCCCCGCAGCGGCCGAAGGCGGCTCGGCTTCGGTCGAGGACGTCGTGCCTCCGTCGGGCGGCTTCAAGTCGGAATTCATTTCGGAAGAGATGGTCAAGTCCGATCGCCCGGAACTCACCGCCGCGAAGATCGTCGTCTCGGGCGGCCGCGCACTCGGCTCGGCTGAGAAGTTCAACGAAGTGATCGTGCCGCTGGCGGACAAGCTCGGCGCTGCTGTCGGTGCCTCGCGCGCTGCGGTGGACGCAGGCTACGCCCCGAACGACTACCAGGTCGGCCAGACCGGCAAGATCGTCGCGCCGCAACTCTACATCGCCGTCGGTATCTCGGGCGCCATCCAGCACCTTGCCGGCATGAAGGATTCCAAGATCATCGTCGCGATCAACAAGGACGAGGAAGCCCCGATCTTCCAGGTTGCCGATTACGGCCTCGTGGCGGATCTCTTCGTCGCCGTTCCGGAACTGACCAACGCCCTCTAGGGTCTGGAAATCCAAATGAATCAAAGCCCGGTGCCCGTGCGGCGCCGGGCTTTTCAGTTGGGTTAAACCGGCGGCGCAGCCCCGGGCTTTGCTGCGCTGCACAAGACGTTATAACGGCCCCTTCAACAGGCGTTCAAGGAGAGTCGCCATGGCAGAGATCAAGACCGTGGGCGTCATCGGCGCCGGGCAGATGGGCAATGGCATCGCGCACGTAGCCGCGCTCGCTGGCTATGACGTCGTCCTCACCGATGTATCGCCCGCCGCGCTGGAGAAGGGGCTGCAGGCGATCGATCACAACATGGGCCGCCAGGTCGCGCGTTCGCTGATCACGCCGGACCAGATGACTGCCGCATTGAAACGTATACGGACGAGCACCGAGACCAAGGCGCATGCCGGGGCCGATCTGGTGATCGAGGCGGCCACCGAGAAGCGCGCGGTGAAGGAACAGATCTTCCGTGGCCTGTGCGAAGTGCTTCCGGCGCATACGTATCTCGCGACCAACACGTCCTCGATCACGATCACGGGTCTGGCGTCAGTGACCGACCGTCCGGAAAAGTTCATCGGCTTGCACTTCATGAACCCGGTGCCGCTGATGAAACTGGTTGAAGTGATCCGGGGCCTCGCCACCAGTCAGGAGACCTATGACACGGCGATCACCTTTGCGGGCCGCATCGACAAGACGACGACCAATGCCGGCGACTATCCGGCCTTCATCGTCAACCGTATCCTGGTGCCGATGATCAACGAGGCGGTCTACACGCTGTATGAGGGCGTCGGAAACGTCGAGAGCATCGATACCGCCATGCGTCTCGGCGCGAACCACCCGATGGGCCCGCTGCAACTGGCAGACTTCATTGGCCTCGATACGATCCTGTCGATCATGCAAGTGTTGTATGACGGGCTCGGCGACTCGAAATATCGTCCGTGCCCGTTGCTTGTGAAATATGTCGAGGCGGGCTGGCTCGGCAAGAAAGTCGGCAAGGGTTTCTACGACTATTCCGGTGACCATCCGGTCGCGACGCGCTAGCAACCAGAAATTAACCCTTCGGTAACTCCGTGGGGGTTCCTGTGGCTTCGGAAACGAAGCGCAGGAGCACGCCATGTCCGTCCGTACACCGCTGACCTATCTGGCCGGAGCGGCCATATTGTTGTCGATCATGGCGGGCGGGGCGATCTATGCCTCCTCGTCCTCATCCACGGCAAGCGCCGCGACGGAAACGCAAAGCGCAGCGCTGACGGTTTACTGGTCGGACGGCGATTCCGGGCGCCTGTCGGATGGCACCAAATTCCGCCTGCACGGCATCGACTCGCCGGAGACCGGCTCGATGAAACAGCGGGGCGGGGCGAAATGCGAAGCCGAACGCGAACTTGGTTTCGAGGCCAAGGAGGCGGCTCTGGAACTGACGCGCGGCAAAACTGTCCGCGTCCGTGAAACCCGAGGCGAGGATCGGTATGAGCGGACCGTTCTGAGTCTCGACCTCGAGGGCCAGGATGTGGCCAGCCTGCTCGTTGCCGGCGGCACGCACCGGACCTGGGACTATGACGGGCGCCAGAAAAAGCCCGACTGGTGCGTTGGCGCGGCCAGCTGACCTGGAACTTTCGCTTGGAAGACATCCGGCCAGGGGATTAAGGTAGCGCCCGGGCCAAAGGGAGATCGGGCATGGATCCTGTCCTGAAGCGATGGAATGGAAGCGGCTTCGGCCTGATGCTGCTGGGCACCGCCTGGCTCGCAGCCTGCGGTGGCGGAGCGCCGTCCGCAGGCGGCGAGGCGGGCGTGCAGCCGGCGCAACCCGGCCATGCTCATGACGTATCGACACCGACCATTCCTGAGCTGCAGATGCAGAACCTGCCGGTCGATCAGCGCCTTGCACTGGTATCGGGTCATGCGGCGGCCGGCCTGGCGCTTTATCGCGCCGGAGCGGCAGACGAAGCGGCGCATCACCTGACGCATCTCGGTGCCGGCGCGAAGGCTGACGAAGTCGCCGGATTCGATGCGCTGGGCTTCAAACCCGAGCTTTTCAACCAGATCTCGACCGAAATCGGCGCGGGCAAGCAGGCGGTCGAAATTGAGCCCCTGCTGGCGGAGGCGGAAGCCAATCTGGCCGAGATGCGCCGCGCGGCGGGCGGAAATCCGAAGGAGCTGGTCGAGTTCCTGATGAAGAACCTTGCGACCGAATATGATTCCGGTGTCGACAACAGCGTCATCGTCGATCTCGGTGACTATCAGGATGCTTATGGTTATGCGCGCGTGGCGCGCGACATTGCGGCGGCGCAGGATCCTGCGATGTTCGGGGCGCTGCGGCTGGAACTCGACCTGCTCGTGCTGATGTGGCCGGGCAAGGGCCCCATGTCCACCTCGCTGCCGCCCCCGGAATTCCAGGTGGCCGAACAACTCGCCCGCGTGAAGCTAGCCCTTGCGAGCCTGCCTTAGCGCCGCATCGATGAACTGGACGGCCTCGGGGGACGACCAGTCGGCTTCGCCGGACAGGCGCGCCAGTTCGCTGCCATCGGGCCCGTAAAGGATCGAGGTGGGAAAACCCTGGACGTTGGCGCCGTAAACGATGTCGCCCCGGTCGAGCGGCGCATGGCGGAAGGCGATGTTCGGGGCGCCCAGCTCGGTCAGGCGCCGCCGGGCGAAATCGACATCCTCATCGGCATCGATGCTGATGGCGACCACCTCGAACGTGTCGCCGCCGCGCGCCGCCTGCAGGGCGCCCAGGGAAGGCATTTCCTTCTCGCAGGGCGGGCACCAGGTGGCCCAGTAATTTACAAGGATCGTCTTGCCCCTGAAAGCGGCGAGATCGGCTTCGGCGCCGTCCGGACCGTTGAACGTGCCCGAAGGCACCGGCTGGCCCGCCGAGGCGAAGTCCATTTTCTCGAGCCCGCCGACGGCGTATCGCTCGAGGGAATGCGCGGGCGCCTTGCCGCCGGCTGCGCTGATCAGCACATAGACAATGGCCGCGAGGGCGACCAAGAAGAGGCCTGCAAAAGCGTAGCGGGTCATGCGGGGTTCCAGGTTCCTTGGGGCTCCGTGCGGCAATGACGAAGGATATGGCGATGAATTCGGGTAAAGGCCAGTCAATGTGGGGCGGCCGTTTTGCCGCAACGCCCTCGGCGATCATGAACGAGATCAATGCTTCGCTCGATGTCGACCGGCGGATGGCCGAAGAGGACGTGGCCGGCAGCCGTGCCCATGCCGACATGCTGGCCGAAATGGGGATCCTGACGGCGGCCGACAATGAGGCGATCCAGACCGGGCTGGACCTCGTTTCGGCCGAATTGCGCAATGGCACCTTTCCGTTCCGGCGCGAGCTGGAAGACATCCACATGAATGTCGAAGCGCGCCTGAAGGAGCTGATCGGCTAACCGGCGGGGCGCCTGCATACGGCGCGCTCGCGCAATGACCAGGTGGTGACGGATTTCCGCCTCTGGACGCGCCGGGCGCTGAACGACACGACGCACCTGATCACCGCCCTGCAGGCCGCGCTGGTGCGCCGGGCCGGTGAGCATGCCGCAACGTTCATGCCAGGCTTTACCCATCTGCAAACCGCCCAGCCGGTGACCCTTGGCCACCATCTGCTGGCCTATGCCGAGATGCTGGAGCGCGACCGGACGCGCCTTCTCGATTGTGCAGTGCGGCTGAACGAGTGCCCGCTGGGCGCGGCGGCGCTGGCCGGGACGGGCTTTCCGATCGA
>JBGSKU010000094.1:0-4068 GCA_041741055.1 Hyphomonas sp. | reverse complement strand
GATGACCAGCACGCGGCGCCCGCGCCGGCCCGCTTCGACCGCACACATCATGCCGGCCGCACCCGCCCCGAGGATCACCACATCCGCCTTCGTCATGCCGTTCGACTAGGCCGCTTTCACGCCGGGAACAACGTCATTTTTTCCATTTGCATCTTGCGGGGCGAAGCCGCCTTGGATAAGAACCCGCGCAGTTGGGGCGTGGCCAAGTGGTAAGGCGTCGGTTTTTGGTACCGTGTACCGTAGGTTCGAATCCTACCGCCCCAGCCACATGTCTTCCAGAACCGAAGAACACAAAGGGCCTTCGCGCCAAGGTGACGCCGCCTGTGCCACGGGCCCGGGCCGCTGCAACACAGTGTGTGACACGGACTGTGACACATGACTCCGCGCCACCGCCTGGATCCGGACCTGTAACCGGCCGCCGTCGTCCGGGTCTCTGCCTGCTCCGGCGCGGTTCAGTCTTCTATTTTCGACGCCGGTCGCCGACCCGCATCCGGGGAATCGGCGGTCCCGGATTCCAGTGTTTTTCGCTGCGAACCCATGTCCCGCGCGAAGCGATGAAACGCGCCAGGTTGATCTTGTCCGCGCCGAGGACGGCAGCGCCGCGTCGTTCAAATGCTCCAGCGCCCGTGAAGACGAGCCAGCACGACAGGTTGAGATCTCCGACGAATGTGCAGGCGACGTCCGCAACCATGGTGAAGCCGTCCACTTGTCGATGGAGCGGGCCGCTCCATCTCTCTACGATGCGCTGCAAGGCAGACAGCAAAGGCGGATGACTACCGAGTGTGCCCGACCACGACGACGGATGCCGACGGGCAACATCGAGATCCGGTCGGCGGATTCTATGGGCAACAGCTATTCGGTGGGGTCGAACAGCTATGTCATGCCATCCGGCAGGTCGGTCGTCGGATCCAGTGACGGCATGGGCAGCACCTACCGGGTCGAGAGCTGGCGTGATGCTCATGCCGAACCTCTTAACCTGCCGGATTCGCCGTGTGAATCCTTGCAGATCCGAATTCTGCACCAACGCCGCTTCCGTTGCCCTTGTTGCAGCCCCCCAAAATCGCATCGGGAGCGAACTGCGCCTGATCTTTGCCACCGCAGTTGTCAGCAATGAAGTGCCGCCGACTGCATCCTGGAAGTCGAAAACCTGTCATGAGTGCGGCAATCACGATGGCGTGCTTTCCGCGACGACTGCCCGGCAGGCCTGCGTCACGGCTGAACATGGCTCACGCCCTTTTCCGATCCAGTTTCCGTTGTGGTGTCCGGCGGTCCTCGTGGTATGCTTCGCGCGTCGGACCGCAACGCAACGCGCCCTGAAGCTGTGACTTCACCGCACCAGATCAGCGACCCGCAGATTACATCGACGCGATGCCGAATCCGGGCAGACTGCGAGCCGAGGGCAGGCCTAAGCTTGTTCGGCTTTTTACGCAACGCAACTCGATCGGCCGAGCAGACGGAACCAACCGTCCCGTCCTTGAGTTGATGTTGATATCGTATAGGCAGCTGGCTGCTTCGGGCACTGCCATGACCGGAGGGGATTTTCACATGGACTGGAATCAAATTGAAAGCAAGTGGGCAGCGATGACCCGCCGCGTCCGCTTGGACTGGTCGGCCGACAGGATCGACCCGAAGGTCGTGCCGGGTCGCCGTGCGGCCAGACCTGAAGTCAAGCCTGAACTCATCGCGGATCGGCAAGCGGGCGTTGTCGATCGGCGGCAGAAACTGTCCAACGAGTGAGTTCGAAGGAAAGTTGGGCCAGCAAAACTGCGCGCTGGCTTTTGCTGCAGGGTTCACCGTCTGCGGATGTCTGGTCAGACGCCGCTCCGATCCGTGCGGACCTTTTCGGCGCCGAGCGGCTTGAACATCACGCGCAGTCTCTCGCGGCCGCCCAGGCCACAGCGCAGGGCGAACCGCTGCGGGTGCGCCCGCTCAGCGCGCGGGTCAAGGAAAATGCAGAGGTTCTGCTACGCGCCTACCGGACCTGCGCGCAGGTCGTGCAGGAGGGCCAGGCCATTGCCCCTGCCGCCGACTGGTTGCTGGACAACTTCCACCTGGTCGAACAGCAACTGCGCCAGATCCACGACGATCTGCCGCCCGGCTATTACCGGCAGTTGCCCAAGATGGTCGAGGGGCCGTGCGCGGGCTACCCCCGCGTGTTCGGGCTCGCCAGGGCCTAATTCGCCCATACCGACAGCCTCATGTCCGGTCCCGTCCTGCGCCGCTACGTCAGCGCCTACCAGCAAGTCCAACCGCTGATGATCGGCGAGCTTTGGGCGGTCGCCATCACATTGCGCATTGTCCTGATCGAAAACATGCGGCGCCTTGCGGTGCAGATCGTGGACGGTCATGCGCTGCGCCAGCAGGCCGATGCCATCGTCGATGCCGTTTTCGCTGCCCGCCAGATGCTCGGCCAGTCGCAGCTGTCGGTTATGCAGCAGGCGGTTGCAGCCTATGAGCTTGCGCCCCTGCCAGACATTGTTGCGGCCCAGATTGCAAAGCGGCTACGGGGTTTTGACCCCTTGCAGACGCCGCTCTTCGGATGGCTGGAAGACAGGCTGCAGCGGCAGGGGATGACGATCGACGACGTCGTGGTGAACGCCCAGTTGCGGCTTGGCGCATCAAACGTCACGATGCGCAACATCGTCACGTCGATGCGGCTGGTCTCGGAAACGGACTGGGCCGACTTCTTCGAAGAGGTAAGCCTCGTCGATGCGCGCCTGCGCGAAAACCCGACCTATGCTGCGATGGATTTCGCCACGCGGAACCGCTACCGCACCCAAATAGAAATTCTTGCACGCGGATCGGAGATGTCCGAAATCGCGGTGACCGAGTGCTGCCTGACCTTCGCCGCCCAAGGCGCGGATGACCATACCGCCGATCCCGGCCACTGGCTTATTGGCGAAGGCCGCGGCGCAGTTGAGGCGGCGATCGGCTTCAGGCCGCGCCTGCCGATGGTGCTGTCCCGAAGGCTGGGGCGCACGGGTCTTGCCGGCTATCTGACCGCAATGGCCATCGTGTCGGTGGCCATACTTGCGCTGGCCTTGGTGCTGATGGGAACGGCAGGGGCGGAGCTTCTTGTCCTCGTGGCCCTCGCCATCGTGGGGATGCCCGTCGCGGCTGATCTCGGCATGGCCGTCGTCAACACCATCGTCACCCGGACCGTGCCGCCGAAACCTCTGCCGGGTCTTGATCTGGCGAAAGGAATCCCGTCGCCTTTTCGCACCCTCGTGGCAGTCCCGGTCCTGCTGCGCGACGCCGATGACCTTGCCGCGCAGATCGAGCGGCTGGAGGTGCACCATCTGTCAAGCACCGACGGCGCGGTCCACTACGCGCTGTTATCCGACACCATGGATGCCGCAAGCGAAAGCAACGCGCATGAATCCCCGCTGGTTGCCGAGGCAGTCGCGGCTGTCGCCCGACTGAACGCACGCTACCCGTCCGACGATGCGGATCGCTTCTACTTCCTGCATCGACGCCATCTGTGGAACCCGTCCGAGGGCGTTTGGATGGGGTGGGAGCGCAAGCGCGGCAAGCTGGCCGAGTTGAACCGGCTCTTGCGCGGGGCCACGGACACTAGCTTTGCGGTCATCAGCAGTCCGCTCCCTGCGGACATTCGCTACGTCATCACGCTGGATGCCGACACGCGGCTTTTGCGCGGGACTGTAGCGCAGATGGTCGGCAAGATCGCCCATCCTCTGAACCGGGCGCGTTTTGATGCGGCAGCCCAGCGGGTCACGGGCGGCTACGGCATCCTCCAACCCCGCGTCAGCCCCACTCTGCCCAGTGGCCATGACGGGTCGCTCTACCAGCAGCTCTTCTCCAGCCCCGGCGGGATCGAGCCCTATGCGGCCGCCACGTCGGATGTCTACCAGGATCTGTTCGACGAAGGCTCCTTCACCGGAAAGGGCATCTATGAACTGGATGCTTTTGGCCTGCCCCGATCGAGTGGTCCGGTTACAGTCTTAGTGCATGACGGGTCTTTGCGCTACGGCTGGGGTGGCCGGCGAAGCGGCTCCGGGTGGCGAAGCCGGCCACTGGATGACCTCGGGTGCTGGCGGGCGATACCCC
>JBGSKU010000093.1:0-2865 GCA_041741055.1 Hyphomonas sp. | reverse complement strand
GCCAGCTGCGCCTCGGCCGCCAGGCCGCCAGCTTCGAGGACAACATGCGGATGGAGTTCCGCATCGGCTGGCGCAAGGTGCAGAGCCGCGATTTCCTCGAGGGCGTGCGCGCCGTCATCATCGACAAGGACAATGCGCCCGTCTGGTCGCCCGCGCGTCTTGAAGACGTCACCGAAGCCGACATTGCGAAATACTTCACCTCCCTCGGCGACGATGAGCTCAGCTTCGCGCCTTGAGGCCTGCGGCTGGACAGGCGGGCCCACAGGCGCCGATACTGCGCCGCGAATGATCCGGAAGAGGCGGCGATGCGCGGCGAAGTCCTGAAACCTGACGACGCCTACGGCCCCGGGGTGATCCTCGGCGAGGATGGCCGGCGCTATTCCTTCACCGCAGCCCGTGTCCACAAAGGAGAGGCCCTGAAGGCCGGCAGCCGGGTGGACTTCATCGCGCTCGGAGACGATGCCCGCGACATATATCCGCTCGCTGCGCCCGGCGCGTCCGTCTCGTCCCCCGCGCCGGCCTCCGTGCTGGCCGCACCCGTCAGCTTCGCGCCCATCGGCCCCGCAAAGGGCGATGGCATGTTCAAATACTATGCCCGGGCTGTGACGCGAAATTACTTCAAGTTTACTGGTCGTTCGCGCCGCGCCGAGTACTTTTCGTTCCTTTTCATTACAATCATCTTGCTGGTTGTCTTGACGATTGTGGACGTCATGCTTTCTGAAGCATTCGTCGGTTCTGACAACTATGATAGTGAAGACTATATCCCGATCACTTCTGGCCTTCTCTATATATATAGTCTGATCCCAAGTATGTCGGTGACGGTCCGCCGCCTGCACGACCAGAATATGTCGGGTTGGATGTTGTTGATGAACTTCGTACCTTATCTTGGCGGCCTCATCCTTTTCATTCTTATGTTCTTCGATTCACACCGGAATCCAAACAAACATGGGACCAGCCCCAAGTATGGCGGCGATCAGACCGCCGACGTCTTCGCCTGATCCTTCAGGCCGTTTCGCCTCAGTAACGGTTAACGACGGCGCGTTTTTATTAACGCTCTACTTGTTAGTGCCCAACGTGCTTATCAAAATATTAGTCCTCACGATGTAACTATACTCAAACTACAACAAAAGTTGAGTGGTGGTGACAATGATGATGATCGATATGCAGGACACTGCATCCAATACTATCGGCGAGTCTTTCCTGAAGTCTCTGTCTTTGCTTGAGCAGGCCCATCGCCGTTTGCACGATGTCGTCAAGGACGACCTCGAGCGCGGTGGTGAGCGGTCGCTGACCGGCGTCCAGGCCCTTCTCCTGTACGAGATCGGCGAGGGTGAAGCTCCGGCTTCGGTGCTGCGCGCCCGCGGCGCCTTTGCCGGCACCAGCCTCTCCTACAACGTGAAGAAACTGCAGGAAGGCGGCTACCTGATCCAGACCCGTTCGGAAGACGACAAGCGTACCGTTACGCTTCGCCTCACCGATCGCGGCAAGAAGGTCCGGGCCCGCGTCGAGAAACTGTTCGAGAAGCAGGCGACTGCCCTCGAGCCGACCGCCAGCGTGCGCGCTGACGATCTCTCGCAGCTCAACAAGACGATCTCGCGTCTCGAGCGCTTCTGGTCTGACCAGATCCGCTACCGCCTCTGATATCCGGCGCCCTGTTCCCAGCGTCTCTGGCCGTCTGGCCGGAGGCGCTGCGCAACGGGTGAAGTTTGGCTTGCGCCTGCGCCAGGTCCGCGTCACATGTGGGACGGGCAGGGAGGCAACGCCATGAAACTCTTCGCCGTTTTCGTCGGCGGCAATCACGCCCGCGCGAACATCGAACTGCACGACCTGCGCTTTGTCGCGGCCGAAAGCATCGAGGCCAGCATCCCGCAGCTGCGCGCCGCCTGGTGGGGCACGCCGTCCTCGCTGCACATCGATGGCTATGCCGAACTCACCCATGTCGACGGTCACCGGATCGACATCGCACCGGGCCCTGCGCCCGCTGCGCCGGACCTGTCGCTCTGGTTCGTCAATGTCGGCGGCTATGCGTCCGATCTCTTCGGCGAACAGCACACCTATCATTTCATGGTCGGCGCCACGAAAGCCGAAATCTGGACGCGCGCCCGCCAGCTGACGCCGGACTGGACGAGCCGCCACAAGGACAATCTCAGCGCAGTCGATGATGTCCTGGAAGTGAATACAATTCTGGGCACGGACGGTCTCCACATCCGCATCGGCGACCCCATCCCCGGCGCCCCCGGCCCGCGCATCCTGTCCCATTACATGCCGCTCTGACGCGCCCAGCCCTTACGCCACAAAATCCGGGCGCCTGAAAAAGAAAATGCAGCGCCTATTCAAGCGCTTGTAAAATAGTTGGCGCGCGCGAACGCACCCCCTCCGCAGGCGGAGGTATAATGCGGGCATGATCCCGCTGCGCGCCCTTAAAGCCCACCCGCACTATGCCGGCCTGTTCGACCATGTGCCGCGGCTGCTCTGGCCGATCCTCTGGTGGCAGCTGAACGCCATGATCTTCTGGATGCGGGATCAAAAGATCACCGGTGTCTGCTTCCAGACCAGCTGGTGGGGCTTCATCACCATCCGCTTCGCCGCGCAGGCCGAAGCTGCGGACCTCTACAAGCCCATCCCCCGCACCTTCCGTGAACTGAGCGATCCGAGCTGGGAGACCAATCTTCCGGACAACCTGGAATCCGCTTCCTCAATCTGGCACGCCTTCATCCTCCCCCATTTCACGGGGGAGGTGTCACCGAAGGTGACGGAGGGGGCCCTCACCCCCATCCCCAACACATCCTAGCCCTCCCTGTCATCCCGGCGAGCGCCGGGACCCAGCCTTGGCGCGAAGTTCGCGCTGGATCCCGGCTTTCGCCG
>JBGSKU010000092.1:0-3700 GCA_041741055.1 Hyphomonas sp. | reverse complement strand
GCCGTACCGGCCAGCGTCCGAGGGGTGAGGCGCCGTCGCCCTCGCGCTTGTCGGCGGCGGGTTTCACGCCGCCTTTGCCCAGGGCGCACCGGAAGGACAGGCCCTCGCCTTCGAAGCGGCCGTCCGCAAAGGCGATGAAATGGCTTGCCAGCGTGCGCTCCCGGGAATGTTATTGGCATCAGGATACGCCCCGAACTATGCAGCGCGGGTCATCCGGCGCCAAGAGGCGGCGGAGCCCCAGCCTGTCACGGGCCAGCAAGGATACGGTCATGACCGGCAAGAAGCACATTCTCATCGTCGATGACGAAGCAGATTTCCGCGAAACGCTCGCCGAGCAGTTCGAGCTGAGCGAGGGCTTCGAGGTCACAAGCGCCGGCACCGGCGAAGAGGCCCTCGGCCTTGCCGCGGCGCAGCGCGTGGACATCATCGTCCTCGATGTCGACATGCCGGGCATTACCGGGATCGAGACCTGCAGGCGCCTGCGGGCTGCGGGTGTGCGCGCCCCGGTCATCATGCTCACCGGCCGCACCGGAGAGGCCGACACGGTCGCCGGTCTGGATGCCGGCGCGAATGATTATGTCGCCAAGCCCTTCACCTTTTCGGTCCTGCTTGCCCGCGTGCGCGCGCAGCTGCGCACCTTCGAACAGACCGAAGACGCCACGTTCGAAATCGGCCCTTACGAATTCCGCCCCTCCACGAAGACGCTTCGCACGAAGGAAGGCAAGCGGATCCGGCTGACCGAGAAGGAAACCGAGATCCTGAAATATCTCTACCGCGCCGGCGGCCGGCCTGTAGCCCGGGAAACTCTGCTTACGGAGGTTTGGGGCTACAACGCCGCCGTCACGACGCACACGCTGGAAACCCATATCTATCGCCTGCGCCAGAAGGTGGAGCTCGATCCCGGCAATGCCCGTCTGTTGATGACCGATCCGGGCGGCTACCGCCTGCAGCCATGATCATCGCGCGGGCCGAGCCGGCCGATTATCCGGCGCTCGCAGACCTCTGGTATGACAGCTGGATGTCGATCGGCATTGCCAATGAAACCGATCTCGACCGTGATGGCGTGCGCGCCCGATTCTTCCGGGAGACCGCGCACTGGACCCTGTTCGCCGCAAAGACCGGCGGCGAGGTGGCCGGGCTTCTCGCCCTGCTGCCAGCGGAAGACCGTATCGACCAGATCTTCGTGCATCCGGACCGGAAAGGGCAGGGGATAGGCCTTGCGCTGCTGGCCGAAGCGAAGCGGCAGATGCCCGGCCGCATCGTTCTCACCACGCACGAAACGAATTTGCGCGCCCGGGCGTTCTACGAACGCGAAGGCTTTCGCCTCGAACGGCGCGAAGATGATGATGTTCATCGCCGTGTGAAGTGTCACTATATCTGGACGCCGGCCTGAAGGCCTAGACCTTCACATCCACGCTGATTGGTGCGTGGTCGGAGGGTTTCCATCCGCCGCGCCAGGCAAGGTGTACGCGGAAGGAATCCACTTTCGTGTCGTCCAGCGCGTCCTTGTTGGCCCAGATATGATCCAGCCGGCGGCCCTTGTTCGATGCCGCCCAGTCCGCCGCGCGGTAGCTCCACCAGGAAAACAGCTTCTGCTCGTCGGGCACGGCCAGTCGGGCGATATCGGCGAATCCGGCCGACTTGCGCGCCGCTTCCAGCCGTTCGGTCTCTTCCGGTGTGTGGGAGACGATCCCCAGCAGCTGCTTGTGCGACCACACATCGTTCTCGTGCGGCGCCACGTTCAGGTCGCCCACCAGGATGCGCGGGATGCCCTTCGTCAGCTTCTTGTAGCCCGGCCCCAGCCGGTCGAGGAAATCCAGCTTGTGCGCGAACTTCTCATTCGCCGCCGCGTCGGGCACGTCGCCACCGGCAGGCAGGTAGATGTTGTGGATTTCCAGCCCGGATTTGAGCCGCGCGGCAATGACCCGCGCATGACCTTCCCGGCAGAGGTCCGGCGTATCGACTTCCTCGAGCGGCAGGCGCGACGCGATGGCCACGCCGGCATGGCCGCCGCGCTGTCCGCGCATCACGACATGCCCGAGGCCCATGTCCTTGAAGGCCTTCAGCGGGAATTCGGCATCCTGGCACTTGGTCTCCTGCAGGCACACCACGTCCGGCTTTTCAGCCGCGACGAAGCCCTCGACATTCGGCGCCCTCAGGCGGACCGAGTTGATGTTCCAGCTGACGATCTTGAGGGGTTTGGCCATCCGGTCTGACTAGCAGCGCTGCCCCAAACGTCAACGCGCCCGAGCGCGGGGAGGCGCGGGCGCGTTGGACGTTCCTGGGAACGTCTCTTTTCAACCAGCCGATCAGGAGCCGGTCTCGACGGGAGCGGGAGGGGTCGCAGCGGGGGGGTCGGTGCTGCTTGGTGTCCTTGACCGTCGATAGTTGTATTATTGTCACGTGCTCCAAGAATCTCAAGTTAATTGAGCGTAATTCTCTTGACGGGATTACCGATTGTCAAAGTCGCGCAGGATGAACAGGCGCGGGTTCAGCTTGGCGCCGACTTCCACACCGCTCAGCAGCACACTCGTGCGTCCACCGCTCGCATCGACGGTCCGCCAGCCGGTCAGCGCATTGTCCTTGTTGTCGAGGATCACGGTCAGCGTGCCATCGGTTTCGCCCGACTTGTCGCGCACCGTGATGTTCGTCCGGTCGGCCGTGCGGCGCACGTCGATCACCTCGGCCTGTTTCTCGAAGTCCAGCTTGTCCGACAGCAGCAGCGACAGCGGCGTCTGCGACAGCGGCACGCGGTCGGTCGTCTCCAGCTCGCTGTCCTGCAGCGCCACGGTCGTTCCGTCGCTCACCAGCAGCAGCGGCGTCGGATCGTCATAATCGAACCGTACCTTGCCGGGGCGCGACATGGCGAACTGGCCGGTCGAAAGCGAACCGTCCGGCGAATACTGCTCGAACTTGCCCCGCGCCGTCTTGACGGTTGCGAGAGCCTTCGAGGCTTCCTTCAGCAGCTTTGTGCGTTCGGCCGCTGTCATCGGCGCGGTTGTCTGCGCCTCGGCGGTTATGGCCGGCTTGGGCTGGACCTGTTTCAGTCCCACGGTCAGCGGTGCACCCAGGATCAGGGCGATGGCGCTGGCACTGGCGATCAAGTTCATCATGTTTCGGCCTCCTGTGACCTTTCGATCAGGATCTACACTTAAGCGTCTGAACCCTGCCTAAACAGGGCAAAAGGCTGATTTGTCTGCCACATTCGGTTGGCGGGCGTTCAGGTTCGCCCCAGCCGGGCGCGCCGGATGAACGCAGGTCCCGCGCCTTGCGGATTTTCCGGCGGCATCCCATCTTGCGCCCTGACTTTCAAGGGACACCCGATATGGCAACTGCAGGCCTCCAGCACACTTCCGACGGCACCGACCAGGGCTTCATGGCCGATGTGGTCGAAGCCTCCATGACCCAGCCGGTGATCGTGGACTTCTGGGCCCCCTGGTGCCAGCCCTGCCGCATCCTCGGCCCGGTCCTGGAAAAGGTCGTCGAGGCCAGGAAGGGCGCGGTCAAGCTCGTTAAGATCAACACCGAAGAGCACAACGCCTATGCCAGCCAGCTCGGCGTGCGCTCCATTCCGGCCGTCTATGCCTTCCACAAGGGCCGCCCGGTCGACGGCTTCATGGGCGCCCTGCCGGAATCGCAGGTCTCGGCCTTTGTCGAACGCCTCCTCGGCGGCACCGACAGCGCGCAGGTGATCGCCGAG